>JAGPEO010000009.1:5694-29355 GCA_018056925.1 Phycisphaerae bacterium | reverse complement strand
GAGCGGAATTGGATCAGCCGGCGAATTCAACAGCGCGCACCAGCGGTAGGAAGTCGCCGCGAGGGGAGTACGTTTGCACCCCCGCCTTCCTGCGCTCGCTGGACGGCTTTCGCGTGTACCAGAACGTGGAGCTCGGCCTATCCCCCAATACGATCGAGGCCTACCGGCGCGACTTATGCCGGCTGGGGGATTTTCTGCGGCGGTCCGGAATCGACGATTGGGAGCAAATCACTCCACAGGCCCTGCAGCCGTACTTCATCGAGTTGGCGGATGCCAACTACCGGGAAACCACGATCGCCCGGCACGTCGTGGCGATTCGCATGTGGCTGCGCTGGCTGGTCATCAGCCGGCAGGTGAGCACCGACCGAACGAGCCTGGTAGAGCTGCCGAAGCGCTGGCAACGATTGCCGAAGACGCTCAATCTGGAGCGTATGGCCGAACTGGTCGTGTCGCCGGACCTGGAAGAAGAACTCGGCTTACGCGACCGGGCCATACTCGAGCTGTTCTACGCTTGCGGATTGCGCGTGAGCGAGCTGTGCGGGCTGAAGGAGCGGGATGTTGACTTGTCGGCCGGATACGCGCGCTGCATGGGCAAGGGGCGGCGCGAGCGCGTCGTACCAGTTGGGCGAGAAGCACGGGCCGCCGTGCGCGAGTATCTGGAAAAGCTACGGCCACGGCTGGTGGCGCGCGGCGTGGAGCGGGGACGGTTCAAGACGCCGCTAACGCGCGCGGTCGCGGCGGCCATTCCCCTGTTCTTAAGCCGTACCGGCGGGCCGATCGAGCGGACGGCTGTCTGGCGGCTGGTGCGGCGCGAGGCGAAGCGCTGCGGGATTGAAAAGCAGGTCAGCCCCCATACCTTGCGGCATACCTTCGCCACGCACTTGCTCGAAGGTGGGGCGGATTTGCGTGTCGTTCAGGAACTGCTCGGCCACGCCAGCATCAGCACAACCGAGATCTATACGCACGTACAGGTCAAGCATCTCAAGGAAATACATGCGCGCTGTCATCCGCACGGCGCGCTACAGGAGGAGGAGCGCAAGGAAGAGCGCAGACGCGGTTTGCCGGCGAAACCCGGCCCGGCGAGGCCTTAGTGCGGACCGCGCCCGCATGCCGTCTGCACGTGCAGTTCGCGGTCAGACGGGCTGCCGGTCCGCAACTTTAATTCAGCGTCTAACCAGTCCAAGCCGGCTTCGCCTGCTTTTGGCGGCGGCCGCCCTCTACTGCCACAACCGAGCGCCGGCGGTGATGGCTTGGCGATGAAACTTCTGCACGACGTTCGCCAGCCGCTCCAGAACGAGCCGGCCCTCTACGTTCAGTTCGAGCCCGATAAACTGCAATGCCACGCCCGAGTGGCTGGCCTCGTCGTGCCGCAAGCCGCGAAAATACGAATCCAGTTGCGCCGGGCCTTGCCGGTCCCCGAGCTGAACTTCGAGCCCCAGCAGTTCGCCCTCGACCCAGTCGATCGCTGCCGGCTGATTCAACCGAACCAGCGCGCCGCCGCACGAAATATTGGCCAACGTGCCGGAAATGAGCTGGCTGCCGCTCTGCACGGCCGTGCGCGCCGCCAGTCCGCCGCGCCACATGGTGGCCGCCAAAACTATGCCCGCCGGCACCGGCGTGCGGTAGTACGCCCGCCGCTGAAGCTCGGTGATCGCCTGCGGCCAACGGTAGCGCACGGCCGGCACACTGCCGCTTTCGAGCATATAGTGCCCGCGCGCCTCGACCACCGTCGCGAACATTACCTTGCGGTTGCGGCTACGGAAGCTGATGCCGACGCATTGTCCCGGCCACAACTCCGGCAGCGGTTGCTCATTTACCGGCTGGTAGTCGAGCACGAAGAAAGCCTGGTTGCTGTCAGACTCCAGGAAGCGCGATTTGAACATGCGCCAGTCGGATCCGCACTGTACGGAAAGCACCGCCAAGGCGCGTTCGCGCACCGCGTCCCCGAATACCTGGGCCGCCGATTCTTGGGTTAGCCGCCGCCTTAGGTTCATGGCTCATCCTCTGCTGTGTCGTGCCCCTCGTGCCCCCCGGTGCAGCGTCCCGTGTATTCCTGCGCCAACGCCTGCCGCAGCCGCCCCAGAGCTCCGTTGCCCGAAGTATCCGGGCAAAACTCGAGGCCGACGATCATGTCGTCGCCGGTCTGCGGCGCGTTTTTGAGACAGACGCACGCTGACAGCTCGTAGGTTTCGTCCCCGCCCGGAAGCTCAAACCGCAGGCGTACAATTTCGTCTATCAGCAATTCCTCGTCCGCCGCGCCCGGCAGCAGGCACGCCAGGCCGCCCAGCCCGATCTCGCTTATGGTCCCAACCAGCGCCCCGGGTTGGTTCTGCGTGAAGACCTGAATAACCGGCGCCTCAGGGCATGAGCGGCGGTCGTAGCGCCGGCGATTGCAGACCTGCACCACCCCCGGAGCCGATAGCATCAGGCGCTGCGCCGCCCCGGCCGCCTCCGCCGTCAGGATGCAACTCGAAAAGCGGTACATCTGCCCGTCCAGAATCATGCGGACTTCGCAAAGGGCCCCGGCCAGCGGCGTCAGCGGCCAGTCGCGCCCGCGGTCGTGCAGATCGACCCGCAACAGGTCGCCTTCGCGGCCGGCCAGATAGCCGCTGACCGACCAGTCTCCTCCACTGGGCTCGAGTTCAAGCCGGGCCCGCGTGCGGAGTGCCTGCTCGAGCACGCGAACCGCCTGCCGATGCGTCAGGTCGAGTAAGCCCTGCATACGCCAAACCTCCCGCGCGCCCTATGCTCAGCGCTTGCAAAACCGCGCCGTCAGTCGCGCGCTGCCACGCAGTACTAGCGGACTGCTGGCCCTCAATCTCTTCTCGCGCGTCCTTCTCGGGCCGCACACGTTCTCTCCCGCACCCGCAACAACTCCTCTTTCTTGGCGTCCTTGGCGCTCTTGGCGTCTTGGCGGTTGCCTTGTACCTGCGCCGTGCGAATCTTCGTCTCGACTCGCGATTTACTTGACTGGCGTTGGCCGACGTCCAGGGCCCGAATCGCCCTCCGCGCCGTGTCGAGTAAAGGCCGCGCCAGACCACCGACAGGGCTATGGGAACTAACCCCTTCAGTCCCGGAACATGGCGACTGGACCGCGGTGTCGCCTGTCGCGGCCTCACGATATCGGCCGCGCAAGCCGGATTTCCCGTAAATTTCACAGGTCCGCCGGAGGTTTATCTAATGCGTCCCTCCACCTACCCGCGACGGAAAAAACCGCGGCCACCGGCCGCACGTCCCTTCCACCGCTGATAATCGCTGGTTCATCGAGTGCAGCGGGATTTAAAAAATCGCTGGTTTCGGCGCCATCTCTGCAGGCCAAGTACACGCGCCGCCGCCTCGCTGTCCCGCTCGACGTGCTGGTGCGCGTGTGATCCAATCGGCAACCGTCAGTGGCACGACATGGGGGTCCGAACAGTTCCGCGCGAGTGCGGGCGCGGCTTTGAACTGAAACGGCCGTTGCTCTCGGCGAGATTGGTTGCATTGGCCGGCGTCGCAGAGGCGCTGCCGTCTGTGTAACGAACGTTTCTGTACACAAGGCACGACGCTACTGCGCCCGAGGCCGCCCCGGGGAAGTCACGATTTGCGCTGATCCAGTCCGTTGATCAATCCGCTCACCATCTTGGCGATAATCTCGAGTCGCTCCCGCAGAGCGAGCGACGCGGCCTCTTGAATTAACCCGCGACGGCGCGCGATTTCAGTCAAGGGGACACACTCTTGCGCAGAACCTCGCGCGATCGTGAAGAAGTTGCGGCGATCGGGCACGGTAAAGCGACCGTTGCCCTCGGCGAGGTTTGTCGCGATCGACACTGCGGCCCGGTTGAGTTGATCAACCAGAAACCCGTACCCGCGCGGGAAAGCTTCGGTCAGCGAGGCGATCTCATCCGCCAAGTCGACGGCCTTCTGGTAGACCTGAAGCTTCTCGAACATGAAAGCCACGACGCGCCTCGGATTTGAACAGGGGAACAGGTGAGCAGGTGAACAGGCGACTGCAGATTCTCCTGCTCACCTGATCCTGCGCTCCCCTGCTCTATTGCGGAGCAGGTGAACAGTTGAGCAGGTGACCGCAGGAGAGCAGTAAGTCTTCCTGGCAAACCGGAGCAGCACCCACGGGCAGCCCCTCTCCCCTGCTCACCTGATCCTGTGCTCTCCTGCTCTATTGCGGCATACGCCGCAATCGGGGCGACTGGATTCGAACCAGCGACCTTCTGCACCCCATGCAGACGCGCTAACCAGACTGCGCCACGCCCCGGACGCTATTTTCTCCGCTCAAACCCTAAGCCTTTTGAGGCTGCGGGTCAAGCTTTTCCCCTGGCAACCCCCGCTTTTCGCCGCCCCGCTCACGCTCTCGCCATAGCTTCAGCGCCAGAATCGCCACCCCGCACACCAGCAGCGAATCGGCCACGTTGAAAACCCACGGCCAGACCTGTTTCCGGTAAAACTTGACCGGAATCTTGATGAAATCCCGCACATAGCCGACCTCGGCAAGCTGGGCTGCCACCGCCGGCGGCACGGCACGCCCCGGATCGTTCGGCAGAGGCGGGTACTCGCGCAATCTGACCGACCCGTCGTCCGGATCGGCAACCTTCTCGTAGTACCGCGGCGCGCCCGCTTCGGACACCCCAACCAGCCGCACGAACATCCGGTCGTACATGTTGCCCAAAGCCCCCGCCAGCACGGCCCCCAGCGCAAGCTGCACCAGCCAGCTTCGCGCAGAAGTCTGCGTGAACATCCACAGCACCAAAACCAGCGCCAACACCGACGCCAGCAGGAACAGGCCTGTTCGGCCGCTGCCGATCCCGAACAAAGCCCCGTCGTTCAGCGCCGTCTCAAAATGCAGTACGTGCGGGATGATCACCCGCCGCCCGCTTTGCCGCAAAGTCGTGAACGCCCAGCTCTTGGAACCCAGGTCCAGCGCCAGGCCGAGGATGGCCACCAACCAGAACCGGAGATGCGCAGGCAGATGCCAGATGGCCCGCAGGCCCCTCTCCCGCTCAGCGCCGCCACCACCGCCACCGATTCCGGCCGGGCGCACAGCGCCGCCGCTCGTCCGTTCGCTCGGCGGTCCCGCTAACTCGTTGGGTCTGTTAGCCGACAAAAGCTGATCTAGGCCCGCTTTCCGGTTTCTTGTGCCAGCACGTACTCGTAGCTGTACTTGGCCCACGGCTTGGCCCGAAGGCGCGCTTTGCCGATCGGCTTGCCGGTGGCCTGGCAGATACCGTACGTGCCACGCTCGATTCGTTCAAGCGCCTCGTCGATCTCCTGCAGGACCGCGCGGCCGCCTTCGATCAGCCCCAGGGTGAACTCCAGCTCGTAGTTATCGGTACCCAGATCGGCCATGTGTATCGGCATGCTCGATAGATCGCCGGCCACCTCCTGCCGGCTACCCTTGAGCGCTTCTTTTCGCAAGGTGTGAACGTCGCCCAACAGCTCGGCGCGCTTCTGGAGCAACATTTCCCGGAACTGCTCCAAATCCTTCTTGGTCAGGCCGGCTTCAGCACTGGTCCGAACCTGCCCCGCAGCCTCATCAGTCCTTGAAACGCGCTGGACCGCTGCCTTGGGCGCCGGCTGCGCCCGCCCGACCGGGGCGCGCTTTTTGGCGCTCGCTGCTCTTGTGGCACGCCCGTTGCTAGCCGGAGCCTTACGGGCGCGTGCGCTCCCGGCAGAGGAACCGCCACGGGACGTTTTCTTGGAAACGTTCTTATTGACCGGTTTCTTCGCCACCACTCACCGCCTGGGCCGCGTACTGGGCGGCTGTAAAAAGCTCGACGGACGCTGATTCCTAGGGCATAGCCCAACTAGTATACGATCACCCTCCGTAGCGGTCAATAAGTTTCGAGAGCAGCAGCGACCGAAATGTTGCGTAAGTAACTGTTAATTCGACACTTACGCTCGGATTGCGGCCTCCGAGTAGCGCTTTGCAGCTCAAGCCGGGTGATCGCTTGCCCGGGCGTCCGCGGCGCCCCTTATTGCTCGCCGCAGGTCACCGACGCTCCCGCACTAGGCCGGACCAGGATGAGAGCGGCCTGCCGGTCGGTTGTGTCGTATCGTTGGTGCAGCTCGCGCCGGACGGGATCGACCGCGTCTGCCTGCGCCAAGGCCACCACGCTACCGCCGAACCCCCCGCCGGTCATTCTTGCCCCGAGCACGCCGGGAACGCCCGCCAGCAGCTCGATTAGCAAATCCAGCTCCGCACACGAAACCTCGTAATCGAGCTGCAACGAAAGGTGCGATTCGTACATCAAGCGCCCAAAATGTGCCACATCTCCTCTTTCCAGCGCTTCCGTCGCCGAAAGCGTCCGCCGGTTTTCGGACGTGACGTGGCGAGCTCGCGCGGCCACTTCGGCCGGCATCCGCGCTGCCTCGGCCGCGACCTGCGATTCGGTAACGTCTCGTAGCGACCGTATGGCCGGGTCGGCTTGCCGAAAGTGGGCAACCGCCGTTGCGCACTGCTGTTGCCGCTTGGCGTATTCGCTTGATGCCAACTCGTGCTTCACGCCCGAGTTAATTACCAGGAAGGTGTGCCCGTCCAGCCGCAGCGGAACCTGTCTTATCTGCAGGTTTCGGCAATCCAGCAGCAGCGCGTGATTTTCCTGGCAGAACAGCGATGCGTATTGATCCATTACTCCGCACGGTACACCGGCGAATTCGTGTTCCGCGGCCCGGCAGATCGGGGCTATCTCCTCCTGGCTCAACGACGCTCCCACCAAACTTGCCAACCCCAGCGCCGTAGCGACCGACAGGGCTGCCGAACTGGACAAACCGGCCCCCAGGGGCAAGTCGCTGTCAATCAGTAGATCGAAACCCGCCACCGGCAATCCGCGGCGGCGCAGCATTTCCGCAACGCCCGCTATATAGCTGGTCCAGTGCGGCGCGCCGGCCCTGGACCACTTCCCCGCCGCCCAGGTCTGCATGTCGTCCAGCGTGGCTGAACAGGCCCGAATCTCCGGATCGCGTTCAGCCGCTCGGCCCGCCGGAGGCGCTCCGACGGCCACCCACGTCGCGTGAGGCGTCGCGATCGGCAGTACGAACCCCTCGTTATAGTCCGTGTGTTCGCCGATGAGGTTGACCCGCCCCGGTGCTCGTGCCACCGCCCGGCACGCGTATCCGAAGCGCGCCGCAAACGCGGCTCGCAATTCGTCACGCTGCATGCTGAGCCTCACACCGCATGCTGGGGTGACTCGCGCTCAGCTCGCTCGCGCAGGGCGGGCATCATACTCGTGATTTCCTGCGCATAACGGCTGTTGGGGTATTCGCGCACGATGCGTTCGCCCACGCTTATCGCACGCGGGAAATTGCGGTCGGTGACCGCCAGGCTGAACTCGACGCCCATCTGGAACAGCCGGGCCTTGAAGACGCCGCGGGCCGACTCCTTGAGCACCGCCACTTCGTCCACCCCCAAATATTTGTCCAGCTCAAGTAACAACTGGTGCGCCAGGTCGACGTTCTGCGCCCTGACCGCCTCATCATAATCCTTGAGCAGTTTGCGCTTCACCTGCTGCCGCCGCAGCTCCACCTCGCGCGACAGCGCCTCGATCCGCGGCTCGTCGGGGAAGAGGGTCTTCAGCCGCGTTGTCTCGCTGCGCGCCTGGTCCCACTTGTGCTGCTCGCACAGCAGATCGAACCGTTTCAGGGCGGCCGCGATCTTCTCCTCAGTTGTGGCGCGCCGCGCCTGCTCGACCTCCTGGCGGAAACGGGCGGCTTCCTCGCGCAGCCCCAGTTCCTGGTCCAGGTCGCGGATGAATTGCTCGGCGCCTTCCCAATCCTGACGCACAATAGCGCTTTTGATCGTGTCGTGCAGGTATTCGTAATCCTTCTCGCGGTACACCACGCGTTTTGCCCAATCCGACAGCGAACTGTTATCTGCGATTGTATGGGTGTAATCCGTCTGCCGCCGCAACAACTCGGTAATGTCCAGCAGCGCGCCGTAGGTGCGGTGCGTGTCGCCCATCAGACGATGTGCCAGGGTTAGCTGCGCGTACATCAATATCGTTACAGCCAGCAGCATCAGCCCGGCGGCAACCAGGGCCAGGCCCCACAGGTGGTCATTCTGTGTCAGCTCGAACAAACCGAGCCCCATCGAAGTCAGGCACGCCAGCGTGCTGACGATAAGTGCAATCTTGCCGAACAGGCGTACGCCCCGAAACGGCGGCGGAATGATGGCCATGTTTCACCTGATTGCGGATTTGGACGGCCTTCCGAGGTCAACCGCCCGAAATGACGCCTCCTTGCGCGCCGGTCACGAGAGCCGCGTATCCAGCTACGCCCAGCCGCCGCTCAGCCGGCCGTCCTCACTGCTTCCTCAAGGCGGCTATACACCGCCGCACGCGAAGCGCGCAACGCTGCCGCTTCACTTAATTCGGCACTCGAGCGTCAGATGATTGAGCCCGAGTCGCTGTCGCTGTCCGTTTCGTCGGTGTCGTCGTCCGCGCTTTCCGAACCGCCGTACTCCTGCGGGAAGAACATCGGACGCATCCATGCTTTCACATACGATACGAACGCGTCGGATTGAAAACCGAACGACACGGCACCGAAGAACGCGTCCGCCAAACCGGTCGCCAGCCGAGCCATGAATTTCGGCTGTTGCGTCGTGCCGGTAGTGGTTGTGTCGGCCAACGCTGTCGGCGTGGTTGCGCTCCGGTCGTCAATCTTGGGCAATCGGCCAATCGCCCCGCTGCCCCCGCGCAGTTCCATAGATCTATTTGCGGTCTTGCCGTTGTCGGCCCCGGATTTGCCCGATGTGGCGGACGTGCCGCTGGTACTGCTGCCGCCGCTCTCACCCAGAAGCTGATCGCGCAGCGCCAGCAAGTCCTGTATAGTCATGCCGCCGGTTCCCGCAGGTCCGGTTCCGCCGCTGAACCCGCCCAGCAAGTCGCTGATTCCGCCCGCACCGCCGACCAGGTCGAGCAGGCCGCCGAGGTCTCCGAGCCCGCCCAGGCCGCCGGTCCCGACCGTGCCGGTCGCGGGGTTGGGTTCCAAGCCGTCACCGGTCCCGGCCAATTCGCCCTGCCGCGGGTTCGTAACCCGTGCCTCGATAAAGGCTTGGTGCCGTTGCCGGGCCGCAGTCACCCAAGATGCGGGTCCGTGCGCCGCGGCCTGCGCCAAGTTTTCGGTGGGCGTCTGCGATTGCGGGTCAGTCGTCGTAGTAGTCGTCTGCCCGAGAGCCGCAACCGCCAGGAAGCAAACAAGCGTGACAGCAAATGAGCGGATCATTAGCATACCTCTATCGCTCACGATAGCTTCAATCCACAACCGAACCTACGTATTATACCGTAATCGGCAAATGTCGGTGACGCAACAGCGGGCCGATTCGACAGAGAGCTACATGGCCGGCGTTATCCGAACCTCCAGTTTCACGGCGACGGTACTCGTATTAACGTTTGCCTCGCTTTTTATCGGGTGTGGAAGAGATCCGGAGCGCGCCGCTGCGGGCCGGACGCTCGCCGCCAATACTGTGATCGGATTTATCGGGCCTCCGGCTACCGACGCCATTTCCGCCGCTGTATGCGGTGGCGCCGAACGCTTCGCGGCGGCTTACCCGAATGTCCACTGCCTCACGGTCATCCCGCCCGACGCCCAGCCGTCATCTCTATCTGCGGCCGTCGACGAGACCCTTGCGCGAAACCCAAACGCCATTTGCCTTTATCTCACGAGCACGCGTGCTCCAAACGACGCAGATCACACCGCGCAGCTTATCGAACGCATCCGGCAGACGGGCATCGTGCTCGTAACGGTTGGGTCCCCCATTAACAACCCCGCCGTCCGCGGCCACGTCGAGGTCGCTCTGCCGCAGGCCGCCGAAATCCTGGCGCAGAACTTGCGGTCGCTGTTGCCGCCGGCCGTGAACGCTTTCGGCCATGTACGGCAGGAACGCAGCTACGCGCTCCTTCACGCGGACGGGCGCGATCAGTCCGCCTCCGATACGTACGCGCGCTTTCTGGCGACCGTGCGTGACAACTCAAACCTGGCCCGCCTGGCGGACGTCAATACCTGGGCGTCGGATCGCAGCGCGCAGCGGCTGATCGCCGATACGCTGGAGCGCTTCAGCACCGTTGAGCTGATCGTTACCTTGGACCCGGAGCCATGGTTATCGCTTCGGCCTCGCTTGCGGCTGCCCCCACGCAATCATTTCGCGACTTTAAGCGCCGCCCCGCGCCTTTGGCCGCGACTTGAGTCCGGCGAGGCGCTCGCGCTGGTTGGCCCATTGGACGGGCAGATCGGGTACACCGCGATGGAAGTGGCCACGCAACGGCTGATGCTCGTTCCGGATGCTCCCACGCGTCGCTACATTCCTTGTGAGTTGGTCACGAAGGCCAACCTTGACGACTTCGCCCAGCGCTACGCCGCCGCCGCGAACCTGGACGTGCGCGACCTGCTGTCGTTCCGGCCACTGCCCTAACCGGAAGCCCGCGATCCGCAATTCTCGTGGTGAACAGCGGTTGGCCTCCGCGGCTATAACATGTGCCCCGATGCTGCTGCGTGTCTTGGTGGCTCGTTGGCCCTCCGCTACAATTCCAAGCTCCTGTCCGATCGCGAGGTGCTGCATGGCATGGGTCTTGATGACGCTGCTGCTGGTCCTGAGCTGGGGAATTTTCGCGTATTCCGCGGTGCGGCGCGTGCGACTGATGATGGTCGCCCAGGCCCCCGACAACCGGTGTGATCATCTCGGCGAGCGGATCAAGTCGGTACTGGTCTACATGTTCGGCCAGAAGCGCATGCCACGCTATCCACTGGCGGGGTGGGCACATATCGCCGTGTTCTTCGGCTTCATGGTACTACTGCTGAACTCCCTCATTCTCTGGGCGCGTCCGTACTTTGGGCCGCACTTCGCCTTTGGCTTGTTCGGACTGCATCAGCCATTGGGCGTGGCGTATGCGTTCTTGCGCGACATTTTCACGGTGTTGGTCATCATCGGCGTGCTGATCTTCTACTGGAATCGCCTGGTCGTTCGCCTGGGCCGCCTGACGCTAAACCTCGAAGGCGTCCTGATCCTTACCATCATCTTTGTGATGATGGTCGCGGACCTGGTCTACGAGGGGACGTACATCAACAAGTTCGAGGGCGGCCAGTTCATGGCGGCTGTGCCGTTCGGCTCGCTGACCGGGCGGATTCTGTCGCCTCTGGCCGAGAACGTGCAGACCGGGCTCATGCAGGCCGGGTTCTGGACGCACTCCATTCTCGTGCTGCTTTTCCTGAACCTGCTGCCCTATGGCAAACACTTCCACGTCATCACCGTGCTGCCGAACGTGTTTTTCCGCCGGCTCGGACCCAGCGGCCGCGTGCCGCCGATCCAGGACATCGAGGGCCGGCTGGAGCGCGAGGAAACGCTCGGCGCCAAGCGCATCCAGGATTTCAGTTGGAAAGCCGCGCTCGACTTCTACACGTGCACCGAGTGCGGGCGCTGCAGCGACCAGTGCCCCGCTACGCGAACCGGCAAGCTGCTGTCGCCTAAACATTTGTGCATCGCCCTGCGCGATCACATGTACCTGCGCGAGGAGCAGTTGATCGGGCCGCGCTTTTCGCTGAAGCGCAAGCCGGAAGACCAATCAAAGACCGATTCCACAGAGCAGGGCGCGGTGGAAGTGGAAGCGCCCGGCAAGCCGCATGGTACGCGCGACCACCAAAGTCTGCTGCACGATCCCGCCGCGCCGGCCGTGCTGCAAACCGAGCAACTGACGCCGGCGTGGATTAATCCGCAGGTGCTGTGGGCGTGCACGACCTGCGGGGCGTGCGAGCAGGAATGCCCGGTCTTCATCACGTACATCGACAAGATCGTGGACTTGCGCCGCAACCTGGTCATGGAGCGCGGCGAGTTCCCCGAGCAGTTGCAGGCCACGTTCAAGGGGCTGGAGACGGTCGGCAACCCCTACAGCTTCTCGCCCGAGCAACGCGCGGAATGGGCCCAGGGGCTCAATATTCCTCTGCGGGCCGAAAAGCCCGACGCGGAATGGCTGTTCTGGGTCGGCTGCGCCCCCTCCTTCGACGACCGCTCGCGCAAGATTGCCCGCGCAACAGCGGAACTACTGCAGGAAGCCGGCGTTGATTTCGCCATCCTCGGCCCGGAGGAGCAGTGCAACGGCGACCCGGCCCGCCGCGCGGGGAACGAGTACCTCTTCCAGATGCTTGCACAAGCCAACATCGAGACGCTGAACCGCTACAACGTCAAGAAGATCGTCACGACTTGTCCCCACTGCTATCACACGCTGAAGAACGAATACCCTGATTTCGGCGGGCATTACGAAGTAACTCACCACGCCGAGCTGTTAGCCCAACTCATTCAGCAGGGCAAGCTGCGGCCGCGGTTCCCGCTGAAGGCGACGATTGCGTACCACGACGCGTGTTACCTCGGCCGGCACAACCAGATTTACGATGCGCCGCGCGAGATCATCAACCAGATTCCCGGCGCGTATGTGGCCGAAGCGCCGGAAAGCCGCGATCGCGGCATGTGCTGCGGAGCGGGCGGGGCGCAGATGTGGAAGGAAGAGGAGCACGGCGACGCGCGCGTCAACCACACGCGCGTCAAGCAACTGCTGCGCGTGATTCCCGGCGGTGGCACAAGTACAACGCCTGCGGGCACGAAGCCGACCATTGCGACCGCATGCCCATTCTGCATGACTATGCTGACCGATGGCTGCCGCGATCAGGGGTTTGATGACGTGCAGCAGCTCGACGTGGCGGAAATCCTGCACCGCGCCGTGAAGGGGCCCAAGGAGGCCCAAAACGCTGCCGAAGCGTCCGCCGCTCAGCCGGCCTGAAAGTTCAAAAAGTCAATACTGGGCTGCGCCCACCGGCGAACCCGACGTCAAAGTCGGGCGTGTCAGCCGCCGGTCAACAACAGCACGAACGCATCGATGTCGAACACATTTACCAGCCCATCGCCATTGCAGTCTGCCGCCTCCTTGAGGCAATTCTCAAACTCCGATGAAGTGCGGCGCCAGGCGATCGCATCTGTCGATTTCTGCATGCCCCCTTCTGCGCTCGCTGGGGCGTGTTAAGCTGGTTTGCGATGACAGCGCGGCCGACCATGGGCTGCCGTGGGCCGCGCTAGTATGTTGAAGAGGTTCTTATGTGGTTCCGTAAGTGGATGATCCCTATGATGATGTCCGCCGCCGGCCTGCCGTTCGCGCACGCCGATCAGACCCCGTTAATTCCCCGCCAGACGCTGTTTGGAAATCCGCAGCGTGCTTCAGTGCAGATCAGCCCCAACGGTCAGTACCTCGCGTATTTGGCGCCGGTCGACGGCGTGCTGAACGTCTGGGTCGGCCCACTCGGGGACCCGGCCGCCGCCAGGCCGATTACTCAGGACAAAGGCCGCGGCATCCGCATCTACTTTTGGGCGTTCGACGGGCGGCACGTGCTGTACCTCCAGGACAAGGACGGAGACGAGAACTGGCGCGTGTACAGCGTCGACGTCGACCGCGGGGACATCCGCGATTTGACGCCACTGGAGAACGTCCAGGCGCGAATCCAAAATCTCAGCCACCGCAAGCCGAACGAAATTCTGATCGCCCTGAACGATCGCAATCCGGAGCTTCACGATATCTACCGCCTCGATCTGACGACCGGCGAGCGGCAACTCATCCTCGAAAATGAGGGCTTTCTGGCCTTCCACGCCGATGAGGACTACCAGATTCGCCTTGCCGAACGCACCACCCCCGACGGCGGACGCGAAATCTTCCAACGCTCCGCGGACGGGACATGGCAGCCGTTCATCCAGCTTGCGCCCGAAGACGCCCTGAGCACGAACGTGGCCGGCTTCGACAAGACCGGGCACGTTTTGCGGCTCATCGATAGCCGCGGCCGGAACACGGCGGCCTTCACCGAAATCCGGCTCGACGACGGCAAACAAACGCTCATTGCAGAGGATCCGCGCGCCGACGTCAGCGGCGCTATGGCGCACCCCACCGAGTTTACGCTCGAGGCGGTGTCATTCACGTACGAGCGCGTACATTGGAAAGTCCTCGATCCGAAGATGGAACCTGATTTCGCCGCGCTGCGGGCCGTGGCCGACGGCGATTTCGAAATCACCAGCCGCACGCTCGACGACACAAAGTGGATCGTGGCGTACGTGCTCGACAACGGTCCGGTGAAGTACTACCTCTACGAGCGCCCGGCCCGCAAAGCTCAGTTCCTGTTCACGAATCGCCCGGAATTGGAGAAGCTGACTCTGGCTCGCATGCACCCGGTCATCATCAAGTCGCGCGATGGCCTGGACCTCGTCAGCTATCTGTCCCTGCCGCCCGAGTCTGATCCGGACAATGACGGCCGGCCCGACCGCCCGCTGCCGATGGTACTGGACGTCCACGGCGGACCGTGGGCGCGCGATGAGTGGGGCTATGACGCGTACCACCAGTGGCTGGCGAACCGCGGATACGCCGTGCTGTCGGTCAATTTCCGCGGCTCCACCGGCTTCGGGAAAGAGTTCACGAACGCTGGCGACCGCCAGTGGGCCGCCAAGATGCAGGACGACCTCGTTGATGCGGTACAGTGGGCGATCCGGGAGCGCGTTGCCGACCCGCAGAAGGTCGCGATCCTCGGCGGCAGCTACGGCGGCTACGCGGTCCTGGTGGGCCTGACGTTCACGCCGGAGTTGTTTGCGTGCGGAGTGGATATCGTCGGGCCATCCAGCTTGGTAACGCTGCTCGAATCCATTCCGCCCTACTGGAAGCCGATTCTGGACCTGTTCGCGGCACGCGTCGGCGATCCGCGAACCGAGGAGGGCCGTAAATTCCTGCTGGAACGCTCGCCCATAACGCGCGTCGACCAGATTCGGCGGCCGCTCCTTATCGGGCAGGGTGCCAACGATCCGCGCGTCAAGCAGGCTGAGTCGGACCAGATCGTGGCCGCCATGCAGGAGAAAAACATCCCGGTCACTTACGTCCTGTTCGCCGATGAAGGGCACGGCTTCGCGCGGCCGGAGAACAACATGGCTTTCAACGCGGTCACCGAGGCGTTCCTGGCCCGGCAGCTCGGCGGACGTTTTGAGCCGATCGGCAACGACTTCCAGGGTTCGACTATCCAAGTGCCGGTCGGGGCGGACCAAGTGCCGGGTTTGGCCGAGGCGTTGAAACAGCAGTGATGCAAGGCCCACGGCGGCAGTGATGGAAGGCCCACGGCGGGCGTAGTCGCGGGCCCCGTCCGTCGGTTACAATGGGCCCGAGTCTTGGATGGAGCCACGCATGAAACGCACCCTTTGGGGGTTACCGGTTTTCCTCGCCGGCGCCGTAATGGTGCTGGCCGCTCAACAACCGCCCGCCACTCCGGCCGAGCCGGACGACGGGCTGGATGCATTGCGCGCCAAAGATTTGCTGGGCGATGACGATCGCGCCGCGCTTCGCGCCTGGATCGGCGAACGCATTGCGATGGTGATCGGCGATGACGTCGCGGGCGCCCAGCAGGCCGTCGCTCAGTTGCGTCAGGGCGCACGCGGCGGACGCGGCTTCACGGATGCGTACGTTGCCGCGACGATGGAGAGCATCGGCAGCGCCTACAAGAAGGCTGAGCTGGTGCCGGCGTCGCGGCTGCTCATCGTGCTGGGCGAGCTGAACGACCCGCGGACCTTCAATACTCTGCTGGGCGCACTGCAGGATGAGCGTACCGGGGTTCGCGCGGCGGCGGCCGTCGGGCTGCGGAAGTTGCAGTCCAAGCTGGACCCGGCCGCGATGAACGAAATGCTGGCGGCCCTGCGCGCGGCGGGCGAAAAGGAGACCGCGCCACGGACGCTCGATTTGATATATCGCGCCATGAACCTGACGGAGGCGCCCGGGCTGACGGAAAGACGCGCCAGCTCGACCGCGATCGTGGATTTGTTGCAGCAGCGCTTGAAGAGCATCGAGAACGGTCGCATGCGCGCCGAAGGCGGCGATCTGGCGGCCTTGGAAGCGCTGGATCCGCAGCGCGGCAACTTGGACGACGCCACCCGGCGGCGTTACATCGCCGAGTTGGGCCGGCTAATGCACTACTGCGTGTGCCGCTACGTCCGCGATGATCCCCTGTCGCGCGTCCGCGATCAGAGCAGCAGTCCCGACGTGGTGGAACTGCGCAACAACATCGAAGTCACCATTCGCGAGGCTGAGCGGCAACTGCAAAATCTGGTCGGTGCTCCCGAAGGCGCGAACATCGCCGAGAACATGACCCGCGCCAAAATCACGGAGATGGCCATCGCCATGAACAAGTGGTCGGAGAAACTTAAGGGCGTCGACCTCGACTTGCCGGAGGTGCAGCGCGCTCCGGGCGATGAGCCTGGGGGGCTATAGCACCTGGCCCACCCGCGCACAGCCGCCTACGACCGGCGATAATACTGGGCGTTGCGCTCGATAAAATCGCGCCATTTCTCGGGGACTTCATCCTCGGGGAAAATGGCTTTGACAGGGCATTCGTCGACGCACAGGCCGCAATCGATGCACGTATCCGGGTCAATGTAAAGCTGCTCAGCGGCCTCGAAATCCGGCTCGTCTTTGCGCGGGTGAATGCAATCGACGGGGCATACCTCGACGCAAGCTGTGTCCTTCACGCCGATACAAGGCTGCGTAATGTAGTGCGACACGCGCCAAGCTCCTGGCGCTGCACGCCCGACCGGTCGTTGCAGCGCCGAAATCCTTTACTTGAACTCGACCATTATGCCGTTCGCGGCGACACTGAGCGATTATACCAAACAGCGGGTGCGTTGCCTGCGGCAGTGGCTTTATCAAGCAACGTTTCGCCCTCTCCGATGATTTTCGTCAGCAATATGCCCCCACCCAGCCGTGCCGGCTGCGTCACGACCCGGAATGTGGCGCGGGCCGTTCCCGCTGCAAATGGTGGTCTTCCGCCTCCAGAGCCATGGATACCCGCTTACGCAAAACCGCGCTCAGTGGGCGGCTGGCTGAGCTGGGCGACCATTGGCTGCGCGGGCAGATCAGATCCCTCAGCCGGCTCGTCAACGCTGCCAAGCCCCGTGGCGGCGCGATCATGCCCCGCAGGGCCTCCATATCCGCGCCCAACTCGCCCGCCGTCGCGTAGCGCTGCGCCTCATCGTGTGCCAGCGCGTTGCACAGAACGGCCTTTAGAAAGTAGTGAAATTCGCCCAGATTCGACGGCTCCCGCCCGCGCTTATCGGTTGGACACACGCGCGAAACGTCAAGGTGCAACCGCCCCTGGTCCAGCCGCGGCCGCCGCCCGGTCAGCAACTCGTGAGCAATCAAGCCCAGGCTGTATACATCCGAGCGCGGCGTCAATTGCTCCGTGAGACCCCGCGTTTGCTCCGGGCTGGCATATTCGGGTGTGCCCACAAACCGTCCGCGCTCGTTCCGCAGCGCGTCAGCCTGAAGCTCGGCCAGCCGGGCAATTCCAAAATCCAGCACTTTCGGCTGCCCGGTCGTATCCACCAGGATGTTGCTCGGCTTCAGATCCCGGTGAATCACGCCGTGCCAGTGCGCGTACTCGACCGCTTCGCATACCCGGCAAAAAAGTCCCAGCCGAGCATCCACGTCCAACTTATGCGATTCGGCGTATCTGATGAGCGACTCACCCTCGATGTATTCCAATACGAAATACGGCTGGGGCCCGCTGGTGGTGCTGATTTCGCTGGCATGAGTGATCTGGGCGATGCCCGGGTGTCGCAATTGCCGCAGGATGTGAGCCTCAAACGCGAATCGCCAGCGGTCCTCGTAAGAGACAAGGTCCTTGCGCAACACCTTGATCGCGAATTCCTTGCGTAGCGTGGGGTAGACGGCCCGGTACACGACGCCCATTCCGCCGCGCCCCAGTACTTGCACGACGCGGTACTGCCCCAGGGCGAACGGCAGCTCGGGCTCCAATTCCGGCGGCTCCTGCTCCACCGCCACGGCAATCTGCCCGTATGTTGTCGTGCCCGGCATGCCGAGGGCCGTCTTCTGCGGCCGCTCCAACTCAAACGCGCGCATCTGCTCGTAATGCGGCAGCAGCGAGAGTACTTCCTGCAAAAGCAGGTCATTGCGGCCGCACTCGCGCTTTAGATAGGCCTGCCGTTGCGCGGAATCCAAACTCAAGGCCCGCTCGAGCAGCTCTTGCACGCGCAGATGAAACTCATCGGACATCTTCGGAGTTACCCGTCAGGCGACGATTCAGCCACGCCAGCGCGTACCTGAAGTCCTTTTCGACAGTGCTGGCGCTTACGCCCAGGCAGCGCGCCACCTCCGAATATTTCAGCCCCCCGAACCAGTGCAGCATCACCACGTCCTTAAGTCGCGCGCTCTCCGCCGCCAACGCATCCAGCGCGTCCGCCAGATCGAGCACGTCCACTGTCCGGTCGCGCCACTCGACGCTGATCCCCTCCAGCGGCACGCGCTGCCATGGCGTGTCATCGGCGGCCCCGGGCTCCTCCGCCGCCTCCTCAGATGCGGTAGCGGACGCCAATGGCACTCCGCCGCGTTTTCTGGCATAGCGCTTCTTCAGATGATCGACGATAACTTGCCAGATTTTCCGGGTCGCAATCGCGCGAAAATGCTCTGAACTCTCCCACTCGATTCGCGAATGCTGAATCAGGTGCAAACACGCCTCGTCCACGACCTCCGTCGGGCGCAGCGTGAAACCCGGGCGCTGATTGCGAAAATAGCGACGCGCCACCTGCCGCAGTTCCTGGTAAACGAGCGGAACGAGGTCCTCAGTCGCGGCCCGTCGCTTTTTCTCAGGTGCCGGCATGCTGCTTTCCGCTTTCGGACTATCAGAGTCGAGCCAAACGGCCCCCAGCGCGCGCTTCATTCTAGAGAATTGACCCGACGCGCGTCAAAAAGGCCCTGCCGCGCGCCCAAGGTGCGTCGCCGAGGCCGCCGGCTCCGATAGCTCAAAATCCGCGATGACCGGCAAGTGATCGCTCGCCACCCGGGCCAGCTTCAGGTGCGATCGCCGTACCTGGACGGGGCGCAATGGGCCGCGGTAGAAGATTTTGTCCAGCCCGCCCGTCGGGGCGATGCTCGGGAAGGTCTTGATCGCCCAGCGTGACCCCGGCCGCCGGTTGGTCGCGCAGCAGAAGCCGGCCGGCACGAAGAAACGCCGCTTGAGCATGCCCTGCCAGTCATTCATATCGCCGGCCACCACGCAGGGCGTGCTGGCTGAATCGAACGCGGCGATAAACGCCAGTAACCGCCGCATCTGGTGGTGCCGTAGCAGCGCCATCAGGCTTAAGTGAATGTTGAACACGTCGATTTCGGCCTGCTGTCCGTTGCGCACGACGTGTATGCGGCTGTGTTGCGCCCCGCGCCGCTTCCGCCCGCCGATCGTCAGGTCCAGGTTGTGCTGCCGCCCGATGGGGTAGCGCGAAAGCGTCGCGTTGCCGTATTTGCCGCAGCGCATGAACACGTTCATGCCAACGGCGCGGTAAGCGTACCCCAACTCGCGCCCCAGGAACGCCGCCAGGTCCAGCATCCCGGAGCGCGGCACTCCGCGGTCCACCTCCTGCAGCAGCAGGACGTCGGCCTGGTAGTGGCCCAGGACCTCCACGATGCGCTGCGGCGCGAACTTTCCGTCTATCCCGATCGCTTTGTGAATGTTGTACGTGAGCAGCCGCAGGTGCATAAACAGATTGCCAAGTATAACGCACCCACGCCCCGGCCGCCA
The DNA here is from genome assembly GCA_018056925.1 of Phycisphaerae bacterium. Taxonomy (GTDB): domain Bacteria; phylum Planctomycetota; class Phycisphaerae; order UBA1845; family Fen-1342; genus JAAYXS01. The sequence goes on along the minus strand of JAGPEO010000009.1, from coordinate 9,783 downwards.
CGTTTTTCGGCGACGGAGCGGGTAGGAAACGTGTTCCGCAGCGGAGGCGCAACTAGCGACAGTCACGTGACTGTCCCTGGTTATCGGGTTAAGAGGCGCAGGAGAAGAGCATGATGATTAAGCCGCCGTCCTCGCCCGGAGGGCGATCGACTGTTGCTAGGCGTTTCAATTATCTGGCGCCTGGCAAAGCCACGCCTTAACTTCTCTTCCCCTCCTCTTCCGCGCCCGGAGGCGAGCGATTGTTGCCAGGCGTTTCAACGTCTGAAACCCGGCCCACGCCCGCCGAGTCCCCCACCCGCCTTTCCCGTTCACACTTTCTCACGTTCTCACCCTTCGCGGCCGATACGCCAGGACTAAGGCATAACAAATATCATCCCTCTCCGCGCAGCGGCCCTTGTTACCTGTTCACTTCTCACCTATCACCTCTATCCGAAGTGCGGGGCCCCCCTATGGCTGCGGGGGGGGCGGGAAAGGAGTCCCGCCGCAGCGCGTGCGAGACCGATTCTCGCACTAGCGGCCGCGGCTGCGGTCTTCGGTCCAGACGATTGAGAGTCGGACGTAGAGGGGAGCGGAGGACGAATAAGACGAGTGAGAGGGATGGGCCGCAATGGCATTGGCGGTCGCAGCCCCGCTGGGCGCTGCCGCTCGTTTGCGGCCTTGCGGCGGGTTTGCGATGATGGCGTGAACGACCCATTTGACCGTGGATGGAGAAGAACATGGATCGCAGGACATTCCTGAAGACCGTGCCGGGGCTGACGGTGGTTGCCGCCGGTGGTCGCGGTTTCGCACAGAACGTCGTCCAGACACCAAAGACTGCCGGCGCGCCCGCTGCGTCACCCGCACCCGCTCCACCGCCAACGCCCGCTCCGGTGCCTGCCGCCGCACCGGGCGCGGCCATTGTTCTGCCCAAGCCGGAAATGGACGGGGGCAAATCCGTGCTGGCCGCGATTCGCGAGCGTAAGACGACGCGCGAGATCAGTCGAAAACCGCTGCCGCCGCAGGTTCTATCGAACCTGCTTTGGGCGGCCTGGGGCATCAATCGCGAGAACGGCCCGATGGGCAAGCCTGGCCGCACCGCGGCGTCGGCCAGGAATTCGCAGGAAATCGACCTGTACGTGCTCCTGCCGGAAGGCACTTACATCTACGAGGCGATCCCGCACCGTTTGGTCCCGGTGGCCGCCGGCGACGTGCGGTCCAAGATCGGCGGCGGGCACGGGGACATCGCCCGCGAGGCGCCGGTGCAACTGATCTACGTCGCCGACACCGCCAGGTACCCACAATCCGAGGACTCGGGAATGAAGGACCCGCAACGGCAGCAGGCGTTCTACAACGTCGCGGCCGGTCTGATTGGCGGGAATGTGTACCTTTTCGCCGCGTCACAAGGTCTGGCGGCCTGGCTGCACGCCTGCGATCAGGAAGGCCTGGCGACCGAACTGAAGTTGCGGCCGGAGCAGCGTGTGGTGTATGTACACACGGTGGGTTATCCCGCCTAGACGGACCGAGCGCGCAGGCTGTCCGGAGTGAACCGAGCGCACAGCTATCCGGTGCAGACCGAGCGTGCGGAAGCAAGCTTCCTCGCCAGCTCCGCTACGGCGTTCAATGCGGCGATTGGGGGCGCATGTCAGCAGTATGCTGATCAAGTTCGTGCTGGAGAGCTCTGATGTCAGAACTTTTGCGGCTGTGGAAGACGGAGTTGTGTATGTGTCAGGTATGCGCCCATCTGGTTGTGGTTGTGACTGTCCCCAATTATCGTCCCTAATTATCCAATTATAGATGCGAAACGAGAAGAACCTCCGGCGTGTCGGTGAGCGAAGTGCGGCCTGAACAAGTGGGCCAAGAGCGCGGCGGCCACGTTGTGTGGCCGCCGCGCAGAATCACCGAAATTAGAGATTAGCCGCGGCGCCGCAGGAGCAGGCCGGCCGCAAGGAACAGCCCCAGCGCGGCAGGCTCCGGAATGTACTGGAAGTTCGGGCCGAAGCGGCAGTACGTCGTCGAGGTCGTAGGACCGGGCATCGCCGGTGCCGGCGCGCCGCCGTAACGCGCTTGGACGTATGTGATCGCCGGATCAATCACCAGGTCGGTGGGTGCGGCGTAGACCATCCGGTCCTGGTTGCTCGCACCAGTGAAGAAGCCGATGACGTAATCCACGCCGGGAACCAGCACCACGTCCTGCACATCCACGTAGCGGAAATGATTAATCAGCGGATCGGTGGCGCCCTGGCTGATCACGCCGGAGGTCAGCAGCGTGCCGCTGTCGAGCTCCCACAGGCCGATCGGGTGCTCGATATCCATCCCGTCGTCATCGTCGTCCCATAACCCCAGTGAGGTGACCGTCATCTCCTGGTTGGGCTGGAACTGCCAGCCGTGGTTGGTCGGGGCGCCCATGGGCGCCATGGTCCCGCCGCTCAGGCTGATGGCCGCCGAATCGGCGAATACCGGCTGGCCCATCAGCAAAGCGGCGCAGGCCAGAGCCGCAATGCTAAGAATCCTCCTCATCACACTCTCTCCTCCAAAAAATGGACTGCAGTCTCGCCACGGCGGACTCACGCCCGCGCCGGGGGGCGAACCTGGACGGGTAATACGAGCAGCATACTCCGATATTCGTCTCTGTACAACGCAATTTCACGCAGATTTCGCGTCGCCTCATAATTCATAATTAGGGACAGTCACGTGACTGTCCCTAATTAGAAGCTCGAAAGGCGCGCGATCCAGGCGATCAGGCCGCAGACTACGAAGCCGAGCGTGAGTGGGAGAAATGCGGATACAGCCGTCCATTTGGCGCTGCCCGTTTCCTTGTAAATGGTGTAGAGCGTGGTGCTGCACGGATTGTGCAGCAGGCTGAAGAGCATCAGGTTTACGGCCGTCAACGTCGTCCAGCCGCCGGCCGTCAGGAGCTGTCGTACTGCCTCGTGTGACTCGAGTTCGAACATCACGCCCGCCCCCGCGCCCATGTCCGATGCCCCGGTCACCATCACCGTCAACATCAGCACCGTCGGAATGACAATCTCGTTGGCCGGGATCGCGATGATGTAGGCCAGCAGAATCACCCCGTTCAGCCCAATGAAAACGCCCAGCGGATCGGCAACACGGATGAAGTGCCCGGCCAGGCTGTCGCCGCCGACGTGAACATTGGCGACCAGCCAGATCACCGCGCCGGCCGGCAGCGCAAACACCACCGCGCGCCACAGCACAAAAAGCGTGCGGTCAATCAGCGATGTATACAGCGTCTGCACCAGCCGCGGCGGACGATAAGGCGGCAGTTCCAGACTGAACGTGCTGACTTCGCCCTTAAGCACCGTGCGCGAGAGCGCCCACCCCACGACAAACGTCAGCAAGACACCCAGCAGAGCAACGCCGGTTACTGCGGCCGCAGATACCAGGCCCGCCAGCGATGCCGGAACCAGCGCGCCGAGAAACACGGTCGCAATCAGAATCTGGGCCGGCCACCGCCCGTTACAGAGCGCAAAGTTGTTGGTAAGAATCGCCAGCAGCCGCTCGCGCGGGCTGTCGATAATGCGTGTGGCCACGACGCCCGCGGCGTTGCAGCCGAAGCCCATCATGGTAGTCATGGCCTGCTTGCCGTGCGCCCCGGACGCCTTGAACAGACGATCCAGGTTGAACGCCACGCGCGGCAGGTACCCGAAGTCCTCCAGCAGCGTGAACAGCGGGAAGAAGATCGCCATGGGCGGCAGCATCACGCTGACCACCCAGGCCGTGCCGAGGTACATGCCGTCGACGACCAGGCCGGTCAACCACCACGGCGCGCCAACCGCGCCAAACAGGCCCTTGAGCCAGGGATGACCGTAGTCAATCAGCACGGACGCGATCAACGCCGACGGCACGTTGGCGCCCGCGATGGTAATCCAGAACATGGCCGCAAATAGCAGGATCATGATCGGGAAGCCCCAGACGCGGCTGGTGAGAATGCGGTCCAGCGTGCGGTCGAAGGTGGGCCGGGCCGCGTGGCCGGGTCGTGAAACCGCCCGTTCCGTGAGGCGCGCCGCCTGGCCGTAGAGCGCTTCGACGATGTGCTCGTGCAGATCGCCGGGAATCTGTTGCCGCCAACGCTGTGCGGCCGCCAGGATCGCC
>JAGPEO010000009.1:0-5594 GCA_018056925.1 Phycisphaerae bacterium | reverse complement strand
GTGGCCGGGTCGTGAAACCGCCCGTTCCGTGAGGCGCGCCGCCTGGCCGTAGAGCGCTTCGACGATGTGCTCGTGCAGATCGCCGGGAATCTGTTGCCGCCAACGCTGTGCGGCCGCCAGGATCGCCTGGGCTTGCGGTGTTACAGAATCGCGTTTGGCCGTGTCCATTGTGTTCCCGAATCATCCATGAGTGCCGGCGGGCTGCGGCGCTGCCAGTGTTTGCAGCTTGGCGAGTTGACCGCTGCGCAAGGCTTCCACGATGGAATCGTCGCCACCAAGCAGGCGCAACGCGACCCAGCGCGGATTGGGCAGGTCGGGGTAGACGGCTTTGAGCCGGACCACCAGGTCCGCCAGGGCCGGCTTGATCGCGGCAGGTTCGGTTTCGAGCCGCCGCGGCCGGCAGGCCAGCTTGCCCGTGGCCACGTCACTGATGGCTTGCAGCAGTTCGGGCAATCCCTGGCCGAAGCGGGCGGAGGCCGGCACGACCGGCACGCCGAGATCGCGCGCGAGCTGGCGGTCGTCCACCGTGATGCCGTGGCGTTTGGCTTCATCCAGGAGGTTGAGGCAGACGACGGCACGGTCAGTGATTTCGAGGACCTGCAACACAAGGTTGAGGTTTCGCTCCAGGCGCGTCGCGTCGGCCACAATCACGGTCACTTCCGGCTGTCCAAACAGGATAAAGTCGCGCGCGATCTGTTCGTCGAGGCTGGTCGACAGCAGCGAGTAGGTGCCAGGCAAGTCCACCAGCTTGAATCTTTTGCCGTCGAAAGCGTAGCCGCCCTCGGCGCGCGACACCGTCTTGCCCGGCCAGTTGCCGGTGTGCTGGCGCAGGCCGGTGAGCGCGTTGAAAACCGTACTCTTGCCGGTGTTGGGATTGCCCGCGAGCGCCACGACGTAATCCCAGGAATCCAGGGCCACGCCGAGCTTTTTGAGATTGGCGGCGCGATAGACCGGGCAGGACGCGCACGCTTCCTTTGCCGCCACGGGCGCGACGGGCAGGGGCGACGCAGCAGAAGAATTGGCAGAATCGGCGCGTTTCATGTGGCGACCGCCTCCCGCGAGTTGATGCGCACCAGATTGGCCTGTTCGCGCCGCAACGCGACCACTGACCCGCGCACACGGTAGGCCGTCGGGTCACCTGCCGGGCTGACCATCTCCACCTCCACCGGCGTGCCCGGAACAAAACCCAGGTCGAGCAGGCGGCGGCGCTCCGGCCCCCGGCACGCGCCCGAGAGGCCGACCACGCGCGCACGCCGGCCAGGCGGCAGCCCGGAGAGGAACTCCTCTTCAACGAGGTCCGCCGTGCCGTAGTCCGGCAGCGGTCTAATCGAGACGTTCTCCGCCAGCACCGGCGCCAGCGTGTGTTCGTTGCCGTCCGCCCAGAACCGTATTCTCGTCGGGGTTTTCTCAATGACGAAGGCGTGCATGCCCGCCCGTAACCCCAGAGCGACCAGTTGGCTGTAAACCGTCTCCGGCTCGTCCTCAATGTGCGTAATCAGCACCGGCGTTTCGGGCTCGACGCTGTTGAGCGACCGGCTATCTTCGCCTTCGAAAGTGCCGTCCGAACTGGGAATCACGTCCCCGTGTGGATCACGCGTGGGGTGCCCCAGGCGGGCGGCCAAGGCGCGCGTTTGCGCCGGCGTCAGCAAGTGCTCCTGCCTCTCGGCGCGCCGGTGCCATTCGTCCTCGGCGATACCCGTTTCTTCCGCGAGATAACTTTCCCACAGCCGGTGCGCGCGGAGAACGTGCAGGCCCATCTCGCGTCCCGCCGGCCGCAGCCGCAGTTGGCCGCCTTCGAAGGTCAGCAGGTCGTGGCTGGCGAGCTCATCCAGCAGGCGGGCGGCGCTGCCGGTGGTGATGTGCAGCGCCCCGGCGATGCTCTCAAGCGTGGCTACGCGCCCGTTGGCCTCACTCTTGAGAATGTGCTTGAGGGCGTCTTCGCGGCGCATGCGGCGGGCCAACTCATGAGCCTGACGCCAGCGCGCCAGCAGGCCGCGCCGCGGCCAGAAGACAGCCACCGCCACCAAGATCAGAATGAGGTAAACAGCAGTCACGCGCAAAGGTTCCCTGATAGCGACGAATAGCCGGCCGCCGTGTCGCCGAAGACCGTCGCTCACGTTTGGGTGTGGGCGGCGGCCGGCGGCAGCATGCCCGTCGCAAGGTTCCGCAGGGGCAATGCCATCGCGCCGGCGTTCTTCAGGGATTGTAGCCGTGGTGGGGCCCGGGAAGTACTGCCACCGCTGCCGCGAAGCCCGAGGCCGCGCTGATCTCCGCCCCGACACCGCCAATTCCGGGTCTGACGGGCTACTAACGCTCAAAAAAATCTTGCAAAAGCCTTTGTTGACAGTACGATAGGCAGTGCCCCGCGCCGCGCTAGTGGACTAGCCGTGGCGGCGGAGGCTGGGGAGAAGGCTAAGGAGGTTCAGCCGTGCTGTTCGTTTCAACCCTGATTCTGGTGAGTTACCCTGCGCTCGTGGCGACCGTGCCGCCGGCGCGTTCGCTCAACTATGTGGATTCGTCGTCCGGCCTGGAATTTCCGGCTATGTATTCGGGCCCCACGGAGCTCGAATTTGCCGACGTCAATGGTGACGGACACGTAGATATCGGGATGGTGGGGGATCACGATTCGCCGGGTATGTCTCAGCATGGCATTACGGTTTGGCTCGGAGACGGCGCGGGGCACTGGTCGGCTCGCCAGAGCGGCTATTTCGGCTATGGAGGCATCGCCTTCGGCGACGTTAACGGTGACGGGCTGATGGACGTCGGCTACGCCATGCACCACACCGACCCCGGCAGCGATTTTGGCGACCAATTAATCGAAGTCGCGCTGGGCGACGGCACTGGCGAGAACTGGATTCCGTGGGACGACGGTCTGGCCACGAGCGGCGAGACATGGGGCATGTTCGGGACGGATTTCGCCGACGTCGACAACGACGGCGACCTGGACATCGGTTCGATATCTTTCGGCTGCTGCGCGGGGTTGCACGTTTATCTGAACAACGGCGATGGCACCTGGACGCAGAGTTGGGGCGTCCTTGACGGAGACGCGTACGAGATCTTCCAGTTCGGAGACATCAATGGAGACGGCTTCATCGATTTCGCCGCGGCCCACAGCTACGGCACGGTGTGGCTGGGCGATGGGCAGGGCAATTTCACGGTCGCCGACTACGGCCTGCCCGGTGGAGTCGGTGATTGGCGCGAAGGGGTGGCTCTCGGGGATGTAAATGGCGATGGGCGCGACGACCTGGCGTTCCGAAATGCGAACGGCGGAATAGACGTTTGGTCTTACGTGGGCCCCGGCGTCTGGCAAAATCTCAGCGGGACGCTGCCCGCCAGCGGCAATTTCTACTACACGCAGATCGCGGACATGAACCTGGACGGCCACGGCGATATCGTAGCTTGCGCCCGTGGGCAAATCAGGGTCTATGGGGGTGATGGGGCGGGAAACTGGGAGTTGCTGACCACGGTGAACATCGGCGGCTCCGGCGCGAAGGCCTTCCGTGCCGGCGTTGACGCCGACCACAACGGATACCCCGACATTGTGATGGTCAATCGGGAGCCCAACAACCGTGCGCGGTTCTATCGTGAGACCACGCCCGTCTCCAGCACGTGGGTGTATCCCAAGTATCCGCGCGGCGGTGAAGTCATGTATGCCGGCTCGGTGCGATTCATCGACTGGCATGCAGCAGTCGCCAACGGAGAATCAACAGTTACCATAGAGTTATCGGTGGTTGGGCCGGATGGGCCGTGGATCGAAATCGCCTCCAATGTGCCCAACAACGGGCGCTTTCAGTGGCATCTGCCGCGGCACCTCACCAGCTCAAATACTTGCTATTTGCGCTACACGCTCGGAGAGGCGCAGGCTGTCACGCCCGCTCCGTTCACTATTGTCGGTGAACCTGGCATGGCGCCGCTGAGCATCAGTCTGCCGGAAGGTACGCCGGAGTTTCTGTCGCCGGCCGCGCCGACCCGGTTCACCGTCGAGATCGTAAGTGGGGGAGAGGCCTACGTGCCTGGTTCGGCCTTGCTGCATTACTGCTATGATGGCGGGGAGTTCATCACCAGGCCGCTGACGCCGCTGGGTGAAACGCTCTATCAGGCGACCCTTCCCGCTCCCGCTTGTGCTGATACGCCGCAATTCTACATCAGCGCCGTCGGCGACGGCGGATCCACCGTTTACAGCCCGGAGGGGGCTCCCGAGAATGTCTACACCGCCCGTGTGGGCGAAGTGAGGGCCCTGCTGGTCGATGACTTCGAAACCGACCCGTCCTGCTATGATCGTGGCGACCTGAACTGCGATGGCGCGCTGAACGTGTTCGACATCGACGCCTTCGTGCTGGCCCTGACGGATCCGCTGGAGTACGCGACGGCGCTGCCTTATTGCAACTGCAAGCTGGGGGACATCAACTGCGATGAGGCCGTGAACGTTTTTGATATCGATCCATTTGTCGGCTGTCTGACCGGCGGCGGATGTGCTCCATGTCCCTAAGCCGGTTTGAATGCCGGGCGCTATGCTGAAGGTGAGCGTGGGCCGCCCCGAAGCAACAAAAGCCGGCCCTTTCGGGCCGGCTTTGAATGCTCGTGCTTAGCCGTACTAGCGGTGGGTGTTCAGGGAGAATTCTCGGCGGTAGCGCCGCGGTTCTGACTCGGTTGAACGTCCTGGTTGTCTAGTACGTCTTGTACAACTTTCCCGCGTCATCCTTGGCGTCGGTGTTGGGCAGAAACTCGCCCGTGGTAGCGTTGTATACCCAGCCTTCCCCACTGGAGGGGTCCGGCGTCGGAGGACTAGTGGTGGAGATCAGGACCTTGTTGGCAGTGTCCTTGTTGGCGTTCTCACCGACCGGACATGGAGGTATGGCCAGCAGGTAGGGGCCATAGGGGTGCGAATCGTCCCTTGTCGTGACGGTCGTGCCGGTCCGATCGCTGAACTTCGTCAGCTTGTCCACGAAACCTTGTGCGTCCGGGCCGGGGAAAGTGTTGTTGTGTTCCGCAGCGTACAGGTTGATCGCATTGCGGACCATCGCCAGATTCGTTGCCAAGGCCGCGTTCCCGGCGCCGGCGGAACCACGGCTCAGGCGTGGAATGGCCACCGCCGCCAACACGCCGATGATGACGATCACGAGCACCAATTCCACGAGTGTGAAAGCGCTCTTCCCTTTGCGAAGAAACATAACAACCTCTCCAGCTTGCAGACGGCAGACGACCCGGCCCGGCGGATGATCCGCAGTGTCGTTGCCTCATTGCTCATCGTCCAGGTCGGCAGGTCACTTTAAGTGACATGAACCTGCTCCTCCGGCGTCGCCAATGGCCCATAGATTATCGGCTTTCGCCCGCTCCAGTGCTGCGCGGTTTGAGCTCGAGCGTGATCCGTTCGCTGTCAGTTGCGTTCTCGAAGACTACAAAATCGCGTTCAATTGCGATCAGCGTGTGGCCCTCCAGAACGGCCCCCAGCGGCAGCAAGCGCCCGTCGACCTGCGCCAGTGGAAGATGGCCGATAATGACGCCCGTCAACAAATGTGTGTTCGCAAACTCATGACCGGGCGGTACCTCCTCGACCGTCTCAGACAATTCAGCCGGCTCGGAGGCCGGTGCCG
>JAGPEO010000215.1 GCA_018056925.1 Phycisphaerae bacterium | reverse complement strand
ACTGCACGTGGTGCACGTGATCCCTCCGATCATGACCGCCGACTTCTCAGTCGCCTTGCCGGCGACGCTGCCGGTGACGGCCGCTGACCCCGAAACGATTCAAGCCTGCCGCAAGGGGCTTCAGCGGATCATAACGGAGCGTCTGCAGGCCACCGACGATGTTCAGCAGGAAGTGCTGTTCGGCAATGCCTGGTCGGCGGTTTGCGAATACGCGGCAGCCCACCAGATAGAACTCATAGTGGTCAGTACACATGGACGCACCGGTTTGACACATATAGTGATCGGCAGTACGGCCGAGCGCATTGTGCAACACGCGCCGTGTCCGGTGCTGACGGTGAAGGCGAGTGGACGAGACTTTGTAGCGCCAGAGTGATAAGAGTGATAAAGTGATAGAGTGATAAAGGGGTCACGCGATCCTCCTTTATCACTCTCTCACTTTATCACCTTATCACCTCATCACTGGTGCACGAGCTTAATTTGCCGCAGCGCCTTTTGGCCTTGGCGCGAGTATTCCAGCGACTGCATGAGAACGCGCACGGCTTCCTGATCGGCGTGGAAGCCGGCGGAATTCTCGGCTTCGACGAAGTCGACCAGGAACGAGGCTTTGCGCTGGAAGTCGCGCGGGGCCTTCAACTCTTCGTCCGTGGCGCCGGCCTGGCGCGCGTCCTTGATGTCGTCAATGAGCTCCATGAGGGCGTCGAGGGCCAAGTCACGCGCGAACAACATGCGGGATTGGATGGTCTCGGCTCGGGCGAGCAGTTCCTGCTCCGGTACACGATGGCAGGTCTGGCAGGCGTTGGCGATGTTCAGCAGCGGACTGCGCACGTGGTGGTCGCTGACCTTCATGGCGCCTACGCGCATGTAGGGCATGTGGCAATCAGCGCAGGTTACGCCGGCGCGGGCGTGAATGCCCTGGCTCCACATCTCGAATTCGGGGTGCTGAGCCTTTAGCATCGGGGCGCCGGTCTCGGCGTGCGTCCAATCCGTGAATCCGACTTCATCGTAGTACGCGAGGATTTCATCCGCCTTGCGGCCCTTGAACCACGGGTACGTGAGGCGCTTTTCTTTGCCCTTGAAGTAATACTCGACGTGACATTGTGCGCACACGAAGGTGCGCATCTCCTGGCGCGTGGCGTCGCGGTTGACGTCGAAGTCCGGCACGCCCTCGGCCGCCTTGACCACACGGATGCCCTCGATGAAGGCCGGGCGGGTGACGCGAAGTTGCATGGTCTGCGGATCGTGGCAGTCGAGGCAACTGATTGGGTGATCTACAAGCTGGCGGGCCTCGGCGTAGGGCATTTGGTTCATTTTGTCAAAGCCGGCCATGATGTCGCCGTCGCCAAGTTGCTTGTAGGCCACGTAGGTTGAGGCGTGACAATTCAGGCACGTGCCGGGCTGCGCGAACTCAAGCACGCGCTGAGTGTAAGTCTGGTCTTCGAGCATGTAGGCGTGGCCGCGCTCCTCGCGAAAGTCCTTGGCGAACGCGTAGCCGGCCCACATGGTCTTGAGGCGCGGATCGAGTTCGATTTTGGACTGCGCGACTTTGGTGCGCGGGTCCTTTTCGGATGGCTCGTGCGGCAAAGCCTCACTGCCGCCGTGCCTGGTGCGCTGCATGTCTACCGTGCGCGCATAGCCGTCATACTGTTGCGGGAAGTTCTTGCCCCAGATTTGCGGATCGACCGTGTTGTCGTCCAGCTCGACCACGCGGAAGAAGGGGTTGCGCGCTTCCTGCTTGTGCTGGAAGATGTTGACCAGCAGGGCCGTCACTCCGAACGTCGCGGCCGCGACCAACGCCAGGGCGGCGGCTATCAATAGGGTTCGGCCGCGCCGCGGCGGGTTGGTGTACGACACGTCTTTCGGCGGTTCAACGGGGTTTGCCATGTCTCAATTCCACATTCCAGAGAGTTAAACCACACAGACAACGAGGCATAGAGAAGACACTGAGCATGTACGCAGCCAATGTTGACAATTGGTTCTCTTTCAATGCAGGTGGCCTACGTTTGGGTGGCAGCGCGTACACGACAGCGGCGGCTGGCCGGGCTGGCTGGTGTCGATGGCCTGCACGATGTCCTGATGGCAGCGGCGGCAGGCGGCTTCGGTTACCGCCAGATTCTGCGGCGTTATCTGGATTGGCTCGTGGAACCAGCCGGTGGTGAAGGCCAGCGAGTGGTGATAGCCGTTGCGGGCCTTCACCAGGTATTTGCCTAGAAAATCGTGTGGCGTGTGACAGTCGTTGCAGGTCGCGACCGCGTGATGGCTGGAGCGGTTCCAGGCGCGGTACTGCTCCTGCATTACGTGGCAGTTGGCGCACGCGGCCGCGTCATCGGTCAAGTACGAAGCGCCTTCAGCGTAAATAAAGGTATACGCCCCGACGCCGGCGCCCACGCCTAACAGTCCCAGACCGGCAAACGCCGCCAACTTTACGGCATTCAGCTTTCGCACGCGACTCACCTTCGGCCCGGTTGCGAAAAGTACCCGCGGGCGCGTGGGCCCGCAACATACCGCCTTTGGCGCCACCTGCTAAAAGAGCAGGTGCAGCAAATAATCAAGCCGGCCGGAAAGAACCAGCCGGCGCCCTGAGTACCGCATGACCTCGCGTATTTGCCGGCGGTACTGGTCGGCGTAGCAGTGCTGGGGGCAATGTTTACAGGCCGGCTTGGGGTCCAGCGGGCATTGCATGCGCTTGGCGAACGCGTGGGCCGCCAGCTTGGCGCAATCGGAACAGAGTTCCAGCGGGCGGCCATGCACCCCGGCCACGTCGAGCGTGCGCAGGCGTACGGCGGCGCGCGGCACCGGGCCGTGGCGTTTGCGACAGTACAGCTCGATAAATAGCGCCAGCGTGCGCAAGTCCTTGCGCAGCTTGCGGTCGATCATCGGGCCGGCCGCCGCCTGCCGCGTTCGACTGTGCTCGGCTTGTTGGCCAGAATCGCGCATCACGCCTTTTCGACCACGGCTATCAAGTCCACGGAACGCTGCGGCTCATACGCATCACGCGCGTAGTTGCCGAAAAACTCCACCTGCCGCGCACCGCCGGCGCTGGCAAAAGCCGCCAGGTCCTCGCGGGTCAGGCCGGTTAACCGCACGGTTTCGTAACTTGGTTCCTCGTCAGCCCCGACCGGGAGAGCGAGGAACTCGACGAAGCCTGCGCCGGCGTGCCGATGGACGCCCTTTGCAAGCAAATGCTCGCGTCCGTCCACTCGAGCTCGCCGGAACTTCTGCCAGATGCACGGACCCTCCGGCAGGCTCCAAAGATTCAGCACTTGAATGACGCAAAAGCCGCCCGAACGCAGCGACGCCAGCATCGCCGCCACGGCGCGCTGCGCGCCACCGCGATTGCCCGCCAGCGCCAGCGAGTTGCCCAGGCACACCACGGCGTCGACCGCCGCCGGCGCCGGCTCCTCGAAGCCGCGCACCGTCCAGCGCAGTGTGCCGGGCTCGCCAAACTGCTGCCGGCAACGCGCGATCATGGCCGGGCTGACGTCTGCGCCCTCCACTTCCAAGCCCCAGGAGTGAAACATGGCGGCGTGCTGGCCGGTGCCGCACGCGGCGTCCAGAACTCGTCGCGCGCCGCACCGGTCGAACACGGCCCGCAAGAACGGACCCTCGTTGGCCAGACGCTTCGGCCAATCAATCAGGGCGTCGTACAGCTCAACGTGGCGTTCGAACAACTGCCCGGCCATGTTTCACCTCCGGCCTGGCCACATTCCTATTTATGTGCCAGTGCGGCCTGCACGTCCGCGGCGGCGTGGCCGTTCGTCAGCCGCAGGTTGTATTTGTCCTGCAGAATTCTAAACACGTTCGATGAGACGAAGGCGGGCGGGTTGGGTCCGAGGCGGACGCCTTTTACGTCCAGCGCCAGCAAAGTTAGGAAGACCGCGACGGCTTTCTGCTCGAACCAGGAGATCGCCAACGTCAGCGGCAGATCGTTAACGCCGCAGTCGAAGGCCTTGGCGAGCGCGACCGCGACCTGGATGGCGCCGTAGGCGTTGTTGCACTGGCCCATGTCCAACAGACGCGGAATCGGGCCGACGCCGGGCAGGTCGAGCGTGCCGTAATCGTTATCACGGATGCGGAACTTGCCGCAGCCGAGTGTCAGGATGAGTGAATCCTTCGGGGTGGCTTGGGCGAAGTCGGAGAAGTAGTTTCGCGCGCCTTCATAGCCGTCGCAGCCACCGACCAGGAAGAAGTGGCTGATCTTCCCGGCCTTGACGGCGGCGACGATCTTGTCCGCCAGGCCGAGGATCACCGACTGATGGAAGCCGACGGTCGATTCGCGGACGCGCTCTTCCGGCAGCGGGGCGCACTTCTTGGCGCACTCGATGACCGCTGAGAAATCATTGCTTGTCAGGCGCTTGGCGCCCGGGACGGCTGTGACGCGGGTGGTGAAGAGCCGGTCGGCGTACTCCTCGCGCGGGATGAGCACGCAGTTGGTGGTGGCGACGATGGGGCCGCTGAACTCCGCGAATTCTACCTTCTGCCGTTGCCAGGCGCCGCCGTAATTGCCGGCCAGGTGCTTGTACTTTCGCAGGCCGGGATACATGTGGGCCGGCAGCATCTCGCCGTGCGTATAGACGTTGATGCCCGTACCCTCGGTCTGCTTCAGCAGGTCTTCAAGGTCGAGCAGGTCGTGCCCGGTCACGAGAATGCCCGGGCCGGCCTTGGTGCCTTCATAGACTGTGGCGGGCGAAGGGCTGCCAAACCGCTGCACATGGGCTTCGTCCAGCATCTCCATGACGCGCAGATTCTTGCGGCCGCATTCAAGCGCCATCTCGAACAGCGTGGGCACGTCAAAATTGACGTTGGTCATCGTGGCGAAGAGGGCCTCTTCGATAAAGGCGCTGACCGACTCGTCCGTGGCTCCGAGCCGGCGGGCGTGGTGGGCATAAGCCGCCATTCCCTTCAGGCCATAGAGCAAAATTTCCTGCAGCGACTGTACGTCGGCGTTCTTGCCGCACACTCCGACCTCAACGCATCCCGATCCGCGCGTCTGCTCACACTGGTTACAAAACATCCAAAATGCTCCTTGCTGTCCGGCCGACCGGACGTAACTAAAACTCCGCGCCAGCGGCGACAACTTCGCGCCGCTCCAAAATATCACCGTGAATACCGATCACCACACTGATGACCGGCACGCTGCTGCCGGCCCGCTGCCGCGCTTCGAGCACGGCGTGCAGGATTCCAGTGCAACACGGAACCTGCATGTGGGCGACCGTGATTTCTGCCAAGTCGTTTTGTGCGATGATAGCGCTAAGGCGTTCGATCTGCTCCTGCCGGTCATCCAGTTTGGGGCAACCCACGACAACCGCGCGACCGGCCAGCAGATCAGCGTGAAAGCCGGCGTATGCGAACGGGACGCAATCCGCCGCGACCAGCAGGCGTGCTCCGCGCAGCATTGGCGCCGTTGGCGGTACGAGCCGCAGTTGAACGGGCCAATGGGTCAGGGCCGACGGCGCTGCGGCTTTTTCCGGCCGTGAGGCTGCCGTGGGACGTGCTACGTGGCCGTTTCCGGACGCGACGTTCCAGACGTTGAGTCGCGTTCCCGGGCAGCCGCCGGCGTGCGAATGGCTGGGGGCGGGACAAGCTGCCGCGCGAGCGATAGCGGGTTCGACCGCTCGCGTTTGCGGCGCGTGAGCGGCCGCGGCGACGGCGGCTTCGTCGAACTCTTCGGCCTCGCGGCGCTCGATCCGAATTGCGCCGCGCGGACAATGACCGAGGCAGGCGCCCATGCCGTCGCAGAGGCGATCAGCGACCAGGCGAGCCTTTCCGTCGATGATCCGCAGCGCGCCCTCGGCACAAGCTGGAACGCAAAGGCCGCAGCCGTCGCACAGTTCCTCATCAATGGTGACCACTTCTCGCTGCATGGCTGGTCCTCGTATTGGCTGACCGGTGAAAAACGGTCCCGGTCCCACACACTGACCGGTTAACAGCCGGTCCCACAGGTTCTCGTCACTAACAAAGGTTGCCCTACCGCTCCAAGTGTCGGAGAATCCTGGATTCCGGGCCTTGATCTGGATCAAGCCATAGAAAAAGTTTTTTGCTGAGGTCTGCGGGCCGTGGCGCAAGACGTAAGAGATATTTTCCGTAAGTGCCGGCTGTTTAAGAGCTTAAGCGAGGATTCGCTGGAGCTGTTGGCCGGCCGGGCGCGCGTGGTGCGTTTCGAAAAAGGCAGGATTATTTTTCGCCAGGGGGAGGAATGCCCGGGGCTGTACTGCGTCGGGCAGGGGCTGGTGCGCGTGTACAAGATCGCCCCGACCGGCAAGGATCACGTGCTCCACTTCGCCGAACCCGGCATGACGTTCGCCGAGGTCGCGGTGATGAGCAACTTTAGCTGTCCGGCCCACGCCGAGGCGCTCGAGGACACGGTCTGCGCCTTCGTCCAAGCCGATGATTTTCGCCGCCTGTTGCGCAGCAGCCACGAAGTGTGCTTGCAGCTCGTGGAGGGGATGGGATTCTGGGTGCGGCAGCTCGTTGGGCTGTTGGAAGACATCGTTCTGCGTGACGCGACGGCGCGGGTGGCGGGCTACCTGTTGCGAACCGACCCCAGCGGCGGACGGGCGGCCTTCACGCTGCCGACGCTGAAAAAGGACCTTGCCAGCCATTTGAACCTAACCAGCGAGACCCTGTCGCGCACGCTGCGCCGCTTGGCCGAAGCGGGCTTGATCGAAACGCCCGACGCGCAGCAAATCCGGATCTGCGATTTCGCGGCGCTGCAGGATATCTCGCAAGGGCTGATGCCAGGGGAGTTTACATAGCCCCGGCTGCCGCTCCGACCCGGACCGCCGTTGCGTCGAACGCGACAGAGCAGAGCCGGGGCGTGTCGCCCCGGAGTACCGCCAAAAGTCTCCTCTCCGCGCGTAGTGCCGCCCTCTGGCGTGCCGCCCCGAAATACCGCCAAGCGCCTCCCCAAC
>JAGPEO010000008.1:26423-29640 GCA_018056925.1 Phycisphaerae bacterium | reverse complement strand
AAGCAGTGCAGCGTGTCAAAGGCCAATCCGTGGTCTTCGTCAGCGACGAGCACGGCTTCGAGCCGCGCCCCGTTGCGGTCGGTCGCACGAGCAGCACACATGCGGAAATCGTGAGCGGCCTGGCCGCGGGCGAGCCTTACGTGGCGCGGGGGGCGATGATTCTTAAGGCGGAAGTGGGCAAGCGCGGCGCAGTCCACGAACACTGATGCCGCATAAACCGTCAACTGTGAACACTTGACCGGATATTTGGAATGATCGCAAAAATCCTCCAATTCGCGGTGCAGCAGCGTTTGCTGATGGTCCTCCTGGCCATCGGTTTGGCCGCGCTGGGCATTTGGAACTTCAGCCGCCTGCCGATCGACGCCGTCCCGGACGTCACCAACATGCAGGTGCAAATCAACACCGCGGTCACCGGCCTCGCTCCGGTGGAGATCGAGAAACAGATAACCGCCCCCATTGAATGGGCCATGCAGGGCATTCCCGGCGTGGAGCAGATTCGCTCAGTGTCCTTTTATGGCGTCTCGCAGGTAACAGTGATCTTCCACGACAATGTGGACATCTACCGCGCCCGCCAGCTTGTCAGCGAACGACTGGCCGAAGCCAAGGAAAGTCTGCCGGAGAATGTAGGTACGCCGTTCCTCGGCCCGATCTGGACCGGCCTGGGCGAAATCTACTTCTGGAGCGTTGACGCCGTCGGCCCTAAGCCGGACGGCACGCCTTACACGGACATGGACCTGCGCACCATTCAGGACTGGATCATCAAACCGCAACTGCGCTCCGTGCCCGGCCTTACGGAGATCAACAGCATCGGCGGTTATGAGAAGCAGTATCACGTCACCCCCGACCCGATGAAGCTCATCGCCTATCACCTCACATTTCGCGACGTGCTGGAAGCCCTGGCCGCCAACAACGCCAATGTCGGCGGCGGATATATCGAACATGCGGGCGAGCAATATACCATCCGCGCGACCGGCCGCATCCAGAGCATCGAGGATATCTCCAACGTCAAGCTCGGCACGCACGACGGCGTGCCCATATACGTCAAGGACGTCGCCCAGGTCGCACTGGGCAAAGAACTGCGCACCGGCACCGGAACGGCGAACGGCCGCGAAGCAGTGGTCGGCACAGCCATCCTGCTCTACGGCGAGAACAGCCGCACGGTTGCGCACCGCGTCGGGCAGAAGCTGAAAGAGATCAACAAAACACTGCCCGAGAACGTGGTGACTACCACTCTTTATGACCGCAGCTACCTGGTCGACGCCACGCTGCGAACCGTCCGCGAGAATTTGACGCTCGGGGCAATGCTGGTTATCGCCGTGCTTTTCCTGCTGCTGGGCAACGTCCGCGCCGCGATCATCGTCGCCCTGACAATCCCGCTCGCCATGCTCTTCGCGATCAGCGGCATGGTGCAAAGCAAAATCAGCGCTAACCTGATGAGCCTGGGCGCGATCGACTTCGGCATCATCGTCGACGGCACCATCGTCATGGTCGAGAACATCATGCGCCGCTTGGGGTTGCGGCAGCACGAACTTGGCCGCCGCCTCACCCGCGAAGAACGCCATCAACTGGTGCAGCAGGCCGCCGCCGAGGTCCGCCGGCCCACGCTATTCGGCGAGCTCATCATCATGATTGTCTACCTGCCGATCATCACCCTGACCGGCGTCGAAGGCAAAATGTTCCGCCCCATGGCACTGGTCGTCCTGCTGGCCCTCGCCGGTGCAACGCTGTTGACCTTTACCGTCGTGCCGGCGCTGTGCGCCCTGCTGCTTGGCGGCAAGGTGAGTGAAAAAGAAGTCTTCCTGGTCCGCTGGGCCAAGGCCATCTATCGCCCCATCGTGGAATGGGCTATTCGCCTGCGCTGGGGCGTATCGGTCGCCGCGGTCGCCGTGGTGACGGCCACGCTCGCCTTGGCTACGCACGTCGGCAGCGAGTTCATACCCCAGCTCAGCGAAGGGGCCTTGGCGCTGCAACCGACCCGCATGCCCAGCATCGCGCTGACCACCAGCGCCCAGATGCAGGAAAGAGTCGAGTCCGAACTGCTGAAAGAATTCCCAGACGAGATCGCTGCCATCTTCTCACGCACCGGCACTTCCGAAATCGTCACCGACGTCTGCGGCCCGGAAATCTCAGACACCTACATGCTCCTCAAGCCGCGCCACCAGTGGAAGAAAGCAAAAACGCAAGAAGAACTGGCCGAAGCCATGGAAGCCGTAGTCCACGACCTACCCGGCCAGAATTACGAGTTCAGCCAACCCATTGAGCTGCGCATGAACGAACTCATCGCCGGCGTCCGCAGCGACCTGGCCGTCAAAGTCTACGGCGACGACCTGGACACACTCATGCAGTACGCCGCCCAAATCGCAGAAGAACTGCGCCAGGTGCCCGGCGCGGCGGACATCAAAATCGAGCAACTGGCCGGCATGCCCATGATCACCATTGATATCGACCGCGCGGCCGTTGCCCGCTACGGCTTGAACGTTCAAGACGTCCAGGAAGTAGTGGAGATCGCGCTGGGCGGCGTCGCCGCGGGGCAGGTGCTCGAAGGCGACCGGCGCTTCGAACTTGTGGTGCGCATGCCTGAAGAGCTGCGCGGCGACATCGGTGGCATCGGTAAGCTGCCGATCCCCCTGCCGCGGCGCGAGCCGGAGAGCTACGCCGCTCTGACCAGCCACAATCTTCAGAGCCTGCGCGGCTCGCGCGCCGACGTCGCGCAGCCGATCGCGCCGGCCTACATTCCGCTTTCTAGCCTGGCCAAAATCGACATTACCGAAGGCGCCCGCCAGATTCGCCGCGAAGACGGCAAGCGCCGTGCGGTCGTACAGTGCAACGTGCGCGGCCGCGACCTGGGCGGATTCGTCGCCGAGGCCCAGCAGCGCATCGAAGCTACGCTTGGCAAGTTGCCGGAGGGCTACTGGCTCGGGTGGGGCGGCCAATACGAGAACCTGGTCGCGGCGCGCCAGCGGTTACTGATTGTGGTCCCGCTGGCCCTGGGCCTGATCTTCATCCTGCTCTTTGCGGCCTTCAATTCTCTGCGACAGGCCTTGCTTGTGTTTACCGGCGTCCCGCTGGCCCTCACCGGCGGCGTGCTCGCCCTGTGGTTGCGCGGCATCCCCTTCTCTATCTCGGCGGCCGTGGGCTTCATCGCCCTCTCCGGCGTGGCAGTGCTCAACGGCCTGGTGATGGTAGGCTTCATTAACCAACTGCGCCGGCGCGGGCT
>JAGPEO010000008.1:0-26323 GCA_018056925.1 Phycisphaerae bacterium | reverse complement strand
CCCGGCAAGTTCCCGGCGTAAATAAATTGCAGCCCGGCCTGCCGCCCAATGTCATAGGCCCGCTCCAGCATCTCGCTGGTGGTGCGCGGCGGCTGCGTCATCTTGTAGTCCGGGTGAAACGCCGTTACGTGCCAGGGAATTTGCGGCGAGACGCCGGCGATGAAAGCCGTCATCTGCTTCAGCTCTTCATCCGAATCGTTCATGCCCGGAACCAACAGCGTGACCAACTCGACCCAAAACCCCATCTGCCGCGCCAGCCGGATCGTGTTCAGGACGTTTTCCAGCACGCCGCCCAGCTTGCGGTAGGTTTCGTCGCGAAACGCCTTGAGGTCGATCTTGTACAGCTCAACATGCGGGCGCAGGTATTCCAATACTTCGGGCGTGGCGTTGCCGTTGGAAACGAACGAGCCCACTAGCCCATGCGGCCGGCCCAGCTTGAAAATCTCGACGGCCCATTCCGCGGTGATCAGCGGCTCGTTGTAGGTGCTGGTCAACACGCGGCAGCCGTGCTCAAGCGCCAGCTCGACGATCCGCTGCGGCTCGATCAGCACCGGGGACGAGATGGCTTCGTCGTCGCGCAGGGCCTGGCTGGTGACCCAGTTCTGACAGAAGCTGCAGTGGAAGTCGCAGCCCAGCATGCCGAATGACATGGCCGTCGCGCCGGGATAGGCGTGGTAAAAGGGCTTCTTCTCGATCGGGTCGACTCCCAGCCCCGCGACATAGCCATATGGCACGCGGAGAGTGCCGCCCTCGTTCCAGCGCACGCGGCACACGCCCGGGCGGCCGGGCAATACGCGGCAGCGATGGGCGCAGGCCAGGCAGCGCAGCGCGCCCTCGGGTTCCGGGCGCACGAGTTCCGCGGCGGCCGGGGCGGTGTGCTGGTGCAGGAGTTCGGTCAGTTTGACGGTGGCAGACATCGAATTCTCTAGATTCTCTTCAATCAAACGCGGCATGCCCGCGCTTTAGCGCTTGGGCATGGCACCCACGCCGGGCATGGCACCCCGCGCTTGGACATGGCGCCCAGCGCTTCGGCATCGCACCCGACGCCCCGCCCTACTGAACTGATGACTGCCGCTAGAGCGGCCGAACCGGCGGGCGCCCAACGCTGTGGTACTCAAAATGATAGCGCGCCACCGTGGCCGGCTCATACAAATTGCGGCCGTCGAAGATCAGGGGCTGCTTCATCTCGCGCCGCATGCGTTCGAAATCCGGGCTGCGAAACTCGTTCCATTCGGTGCAGATCAGCAGGGCGTCGGCGCCGCGCAACGCCAGGTAGGCATCGCTGTCGTATGCCACCTGGTCGCGGAAGACTTCGCGCGCCGGTCCCTCGGCGCGTGGGTCATAGGCCACGATGTTCACGCCCTGTTCGAGCAGCGCCGAAATAATCGCGATGGCCGGCGCCTCGCGGATGTCATCGGTCTTCGGCTTGAAAGCCAAGCCCCACACTGCGATACGCCGCCCACGCAAGTCGGGCCCCAGACGGCTGGTGATCCGTCGCACCATGGCCGTCCGCTGGTACAGGTTGCGCTCGTGCACCGCTTCGAGCAGGCTGCAGTGGACATTGCCCGACCGTGCGGTGCTGGCCAAGGCCTGGACGTCCTTCGGGAAACAGCTTCCGCCATAACCGATGCCGGGATACATGAAGTGGTACCCGATCCGCTCGTCGGAGCCGATCCCAAGGCGCACCTCGTCGACATCCACGCCGTAGCGCTCGCAGATGTCGGCAATCTCGTTGATGAAGCTGATACGCGTGGCCAGGTAGGCATTGGCCGCGTACTTGGTCAGCTCGCTGGCGGCGCGGCTCATTCGCAGGATGGGCTTGTTGTTGCGCACGAAGGGACGGTACAGCTCGGCAACCGTATCTCCCGCCGCCTCATCTTCAGCGCCGATCACAACCCGGTCCGGACGCAGGAAGTCGTTGACCGCATTGCCTTCCTTCAGGAACTCGGGGTTGCTGACAACATGGCAGGTGTGCGGGCACAGTCCGCGAATCAATGCCTCAATGCGCGCCCCGGTGCCCACCGGCACGGTGCTCTTAATCACCACGATCGTAGGTGAGTCGATCGTGCGACCGATCTGCGCCGCCACGAACTCCACCACCGACAGGTCGGCCGACCCGTCCGGCCGCGGCGGCGTGCCCACCGCGATGAAAACGACCCGCGCCCCGCGCACCCCCTCCGCGAGATCGGTCGAGAACCGCAGCCGGCCGGCTCGCAGATTTTCGCCCAGCAGTTCTTCGAGCCCGGGCTCGAAAATCGGGCACCGCCCGGCAGACAACTCGGCAATCTTGCTCTCATCGTTATCGATTGCCATCACGTGATTGCCGCTATCGGCCAGGCACGCACTCGTGACCAACCCCACATAACCACTGCCGATGACGCCGATTCGCATAGAGTTCCCTCTACGGCTGCCCGCGCGCTCGCTTGTGAGCGCGCTCGTGCCGCCGAAACCTCGCCAGTATAATGGATCGAAACGCTTGGTGCGCGGGGCACCAATGACTTTATTCCGCCCCCGCGCTCCTGGAGGCTGCTAAATGCGAGTTTTGGTCACAGGCTGCGCCGGCTTTATCGGATGCCATCTGTCCGAACGGCTTCTGCGGGAGAAACACGAGGTTGTCGGGCTCGACAATCTCGCCAGCGGCAGCCGCCCTAACGTTGACTGGCTGGCGGCCTTTCCGACATTTCAATTCGTCGAGCACAACCTGTCGCAACCGCTGCCACCGCTCGGGCGTTTCGACCTGATCTGCAACCTCGCGTGTCCGGCTTCCCCGGTCGATTTCGATCGCATTCCGCTGGAAATTCTGGCGGTCTGCTCGGCCGGGATGCGAAACGTGCTCGAACTGGCCTGCGCCTGCAACGCGCCGCTGCTGCACACAAGCACCAGCGAGGTCTACGGTGACCCCAAAGAGCACCCGCAGCGCGAAACCTACTGGGGGCACGTGAACCCGATCGGCAAGCGCTCCTGTTACGACGAAGGCAAACGCTTCGCGGAAGCGCTGGCCGTCGCCTATCGCGATTCCCGCGCGGCGCGCCCCCGCATCGCACGCATTTTCAATACTTACGGGCCACGCATGCGCCCCGACGACGGCCGCATGCTGCCGAACTTCATCCTCCAGGCCCTGGCCGGCAAGCCGCTCACCGTGCATGGCGACGGCAGCCAGACCCGTAGTTTCTGCTACGTCTCAGATATGGTCGATGGCCTGCTGCGCTTGGCGCTGAGCGACGTTTCCGAACCGGTCAATCTCGGAAACCCGGTCGAAATCACCGTTCTTCAGGCGGCCGAGGAGGTGATTCGCCTGACCAATAGTTCCAGCCGCATCACCTTCGTGCCGCGCCCCCCGGATGATCCTTGTATTCGCTGCCCGGACATCACCCGCGCCCAGCAGCGCCTGGGCTGGTCACCACAGGTCGACCGTCAGGACGGGTTCAGCCGCACGATCGAATGGTTCCGCACAGGGCGCTAACAATATAAGACCGCGCTTTCGGAACCGTCCCAAATACTTAAGCATGCCGGCTCGCGCCTGCGTGCCCGCTGAGGCGTGCGAAGCAGCGTTTCCCCCTGCTCGATAAACGCAGTATGAACGGCACCGGCCAGGGATCGCCCTTGCTTCCGTTGAGGCTGCGCACGGCACTCGCTGGCGGTCGCGCGTCCGGCGGCAGCACTTATCGGACGCGCCGGCCAAGCCGCCCGTGCCTGCTGCTGTCTCTGGCCATCATCCTGTCCGGTGCAGTAATCACAACGCTGGTTCACAGCGTGGACAGAAAAAACGCCGAGCGTGAACCGGTCACTCACCCGCCGGCGCCGCGGGCCGAAACCAGCGCACTATTGTGGTGGGGCGCGGCCATCGCCCTGGCCAGCGGCGCGGCCCTGTTGCTGCTCAGACTCCGCACCCGCCAAATACGAGTCACCCGCAATCTCCGCCCCCAATCAGCGCCGCCTCAGGAGCGTGTTCATCAAATGCTGGAGCTCCTGTTGGAGCGGCACGCCGCCGCCAGTGACGGCGACAACTGGAGCGCACTGCTCAGTGCAGTCGAGCAGTTGCAGCGCGAACTCGAGGCGCACTGCGGCAGCAACCCGAGCGGGGTGGCCTTCGAAGCGCGCGCGGCACGCGCCGGAGCACAACATATTCTGGACGCTTTGCCAGTCGGCATACTGCAGTTAGACGCAAGCGGCGAGCTGCGCTATGCAAATGCGGCCGCCCGTCATCTGCTCCAGCTTCGCGGCGGCGCGGCCGGGGCGCGCTTGGAGCACTGCCTGGCCCAGCCGGCCCTGGCTGAGACCATCCTCAACCTGCGGCACCACGTGGGCGGCGTGGGCGTGGATTGCCGCTTCAGCACGCCGGACGGGCCGGTCGTGGCGCGCCTGTCCGCCATCGCACCCGCACCCGGTCGCGATGAGTTGGTGATCGTCGCGCAGGACATTTCGGAGCTCAAGCAGGTGGAGCGCACGCGCGACGAGTTCCTGGCGCATCTGACGCATGAGCTGCGGACGCCGTTGACGAATATCCAAGCCTACGCCGAAACACTTAAGGACGACTTCTTCGATGACGAAAAGACGCGCCGCGAATGTTACGACGTCATCATGGGCGAGGCGCGCCGCCTGGCCAAGTTGATCGAGGATGTACTGAGCGTCTCGCAGATCGACGCGGGCGCGGCCCGCCTCACCCGCGGACCGGTGCGCGTTGACGATCTGCTGCGTGCCGCCGCCCGTGAGGTGCAAGCCGCCGCAGACGCAAAGGGCATCGAACTGGTATTGGAGATTCCGCCGCGCGTGCCCACGCTGCAGGGAGATCGCGTGCGGCTGCAGCAGGTGTGGGCCAACATGCTGAGTAACGCGCTCAAATTCACGCCCTCCGGCGGGGCGATCAGAGCCGGCATCGAACCCCGGGGGCACGTCATGCGACTGAGCGTGGCGGACACCGGCATCGGCATCGCTCCGCGGTGGCACAAGCTGATATTCGAGAAGTTCTTCCGCGTGCAGGAACCGGCGGTGCAAGCCACTGAGGGGACCGGGCTGGGGCTGACGCTGGTACGAGACATCGTGCGGCTTCACGGGGGGTCGGTACAAGTGGACAGCACGCCCGGCCGCGGCGCCCGGTTCACGGTTGAGCTGCCGCTGGCTGCTTGGACGACGGAAAGGCCCGTGAGTGAACACTCAACCGGGGGCGATGCGATATGAGCGGCTCTGAGCAGGCATTGAGCGAATCGTTGGAAATTAGCCTGAGCGAACCCGGCGAGTGGCTGGAGAAGCTGGAACTGCTGCGCCAGGAGAACGAAGCTCTGGGGCGCGAGCTGCTGCGCTGCTACGAACAGCTCAATTTCGTCTTCGAAATCACTGAGAAAATCGCCAAGCTTCAGGACCCCGAAACCATTCTGCGCCTGCTGCTGCAACGCTTCGGCAAGACCATTGGGGCCGGGGCGCTGTTCCTCGATCAAGGCGGCCGCTGCCTGGCGATTCCGCCGGGCGACCGGTATGCCTGGAGCATAAACATAGACGCCGAGGTTGTTCAGAGCTGCCTGAGCGGCCAAATCGAGCAGGCCCGCCGTGGCGGACACGCCGTGGTTCCGGCAGACGCCGTGGAGCTGCAAGACGTACTCGACGGCGCGCATGTACTGCTGGTCCCACTGCACCAGGAGCCGGCACGCTCCGCGGTCGTGATTGTTTTGCGTGCCAGGGACGAGCCCGCGTTTGATTCCGGGGATATGCTGGCCTCCGAATCGGTCTTGGGCTACGGCGGGCAGGTGCTGGCCAACGTGCTGATGGTGCGGCGCTTGCAGCAAACCGCCATCGAGACCGTGCGCGCCCTGGCCAATGCCATCGACGCGAAAGACAACTATACCTGCGGCCATTCGGAGCGGGTTGGCTGGTTGGCGCGGCAAGTCGGCATTGAACTGGATTTGCCGGCCGCCGAGTTGGAGTTCCTGGAGTGGGCCGGCATCCTGCACGACGTGGGCAAGATTGGCATTCCCGAATCGATCCTCAACAAACCCGGCCGGCTGACGCAGGAGGAGTACGAGCAGATTCGCCGCCATCCGCACATGAGTTACGAGGTGCTGCGCCCGGTGGGCCGGCTTGGGCCGGTGCTCTCAGCCGTTTTGTATCATCATGAGAACTGGGACGGGACGGGGTATCCGCATCGCTTGAGCGGCGAGCAGATTCCGCTCTCGGCGCGCGTAATTCGCGTGGTGGACACATTCGACGCGCTGACTTCCACGCGCGCTTACCGGCGCGGCTTCCCCATTGCGAAGGCCCTGGAAATCCTCGCGAAAGAGTCGGGCCGCGGCACCGACCCGCAGATCACGCCGGTCTTCATTCGGCTGATGCAGCGCCTCGAGCGTGAACGCCCGCCGGAGTTCATGGCTTACTTCGCTCACATTCTCGGGCGACCGTCGGCCGCGCCCGCGGAAACCACGGCAGCTTCACCGCCGGCCGGCGCGGGAGGGGCGCCGTGAGCTTTGTAAGCAAAACGGACATTCCGCGGCGCGTGTGCGCCGCGGCGGGCGCAATCGCGGCCTGGCTGCTGTTGGCCTGGTCGCTGGACACATTTGAAGGTCAGGTAAGCGCCGCATTCGTTTTCCTGTTCGTGATGGGGCTGTGCACCGCCGTTGTGGTTCTCGTGCGAGGTCTTGGCTGGCTCTGGGGCGCGGGCGCGGGACTGACGGTCGGACTGGTAGTCTCTGCAAGTCTGGCCGGCCGGGTTTCGGCTACCGGTTCAAGCCTGGCAGCCTTTGTTGGCTTATCCTCGTTGATTCTTTGCCTGCTGGGGGGGGTGGCCGGCGCAGCCGGTAAACAACAGCGCTGCCAAAGCAATCCGCGCGGCGCCATCTCCGCCAGCGCGAGCCATGCAGCCGCGGCGGTGCCGCCAGGCGGTACGGCGCAGCGCCGGCGATTCATGTACGCGTCCGCCAACATGGCCAACGACTTCTGCGCCTGGGTCGACTCCCCCGCCGGCCGGCAGTGCTGCATGGAGTCGCAAGACTGGTCCGCTTTCGATCAGTTCGTGCGGACCACCCTGCGCCAGCACCTGCACGCGGGCGGTGTGCGCCTATATGAACTGACGGCCGGCGGCGCCTGGCTGGAGCCGCTGGTGCGTCCCGCAGCCGGTCCGCCCCCGCGACTGGCGGCCGGTGAGGGGGCCGTCGCCCGCGCGATCAGCTCCGGGCAGGCCGTCGTCGTCGACGAAATGCATGTGTCGCCGCAGGACAGAGACTCTAACGCTTGCCAGCCGACCTCCGCTTCGCCTGGCGCCCTGCCGCTCCAGCCTGGTTCTGAGCAGCGCACGCCGCGCTGGCTGCTGCCCTTACGGACCGGCACGCGGACTGAAGTCCTGGTCACCGTGGCCGGCCTGGATCTGCCGCACGCACACGAAGAGCACTTGGCCAACGCAGTGCGCGTCCAGCTTCAGCTCTTCTGGCGCCAAATTTCGGCTGCGCGCTTGCTTTCGCGCTACCTGCGAATTGACCGGCAGACGGGGATGCTCGAGCGCGTCGAGCTGCTGAATTTTCTGGACGAACTGGTGGGCGCGTGCAACCGCAAGGGCGAACCGGTCATGGTGCTTGCACTTGCGTTGGAAGGAATGCGCAAGCTGGACGACGCGGGTTTTTGGCGGCAGCGTGACTCCCTCATACAGGACTTGGGGCGGGCGCTGCGCGCCAAAATTCGCGCCGACGACGTCCTCGGGCGGTTCAGCGACGACCGCTTCGTTGTCGTGCTGCGCGGACTCGAGCCTGCCCTGGCCACGCGGGTTGCTGAAAAGCTGCTAGACACCGTCCGTGCTCAGGCCATCCAGGCCGCGTGTCAGCTAAATCACCAGGGCCGTGCCGAGCCCTGGCAGTTGAAAGTTCGCGCCGGCCTGGCCGGAATAGGACCGCACTGCGCGCCCTGCTCGCGCCCCTTCGCCACCTTCGACCCCCAGGCGGGCGCGCCGCCCACGCCTGAGGCGGTACACACCGGTCAAAGCGTGCTGCAGCGCGCCCTCGGCCTGATTGAGTACGCCCGCCGGGAGCGCGTCGAACTGGTTACCGATCTGATGGCCGGCGTGCCGGATTCGCTGGCGCGAAACCCTAGAGGTTACCCGCCTCAGACACAGAGCCCCGCCACGGTCGTGAACGGCACCGGCCAGAGCCCCGCAAGCGACGCAAACCAGCCTATGACGATGGAGTGTTCCGATGACACGGCCTGCGCTGACCCTCATTGAAGCCATAATCGTGATCATGATCATTGGCTTGCTGGCGGTTCTGGCAGTGCCGCGTTTCAGCCAGGCCGAGCCGGGACCGCAGACGCTCAATCCTCGTCCCGCACTGGTGACGTTGCGCAACGCCATTGAAATGTACTATTACGACCACGGAGTTTATCCCGGGCAGCACTCGGACGGCATTCACCCACCCGGCAGTGCCGAAGCGTTCGTGGCGCAGCTCACCTCCTTCAGCGACGCCGAGGGCCGCGTGTCGCCCGAGAAGAGCAATCAAGCGTGCTTCGGGCCCTATCTGCGAGACGGCATACCGGCCTGCCCCGTGCTGCCGCGGTTAGGAAAGTCGGGCGTAGTCATGACCACCGATCCGCCGGCCTTTCAGGAATGGGCCGCCGACGCGGGCTGGGTATACAATTGCCAGTCGGGCGCCATTGCCGTCAATTCAAACGCCCGGGACGCGAACAACGTCTGTTACGACCGCTACTGAAGATTCAGGACGGGACATGGCAGAACCTGAACGACTTCGGGATCGTGGTGGATGGTTTTTCATTCACCGACGGAAGCCGCAAATGCGCCGCGCGAATGCCGGTCCGCACCGCCTCCCTCCGCTTACAATAAGTTTGTGAACGCTGAAAACGACAAGGACGCTCTGCGCTTGCCCTGTGATGCTTCGGCCGTGGCCTGCGATGCGAACGAAGCCCTGCGCGTGGCCTGCGATGCGATGTGCGGCGGCCTGGCACGTTGGCTGCGCGTGCTGGGCGTCAACACCGCCTACGTCCGCGATATCGAGGACTCAGCCCTCGTGCGGCAGGCCTTGGCCGAGCGGCGCGTCGTCCTATCTTCCGACCGCAAGCTCTTCGAACGCCGCGTGTTCACTACCGGCGAGCTGCCCGGGCTGTTCATCCCGGTCGGTCTGCGCCTGGCGGACCAGGTGCGGTTCGTGGCCGGGCGGCTGAAGCTACCGGTCGGATTTCCGCGCTGCACCGTCTGCAACGGCGAACTGGAGCCGGTGGACCGGGCGGCGGTGGCCGACGTCGTGCCGGCCCGCAGCCTGATCTGGGTGCGTGAGTTTTACCGCTGCCGGGAGTGCCGACAGGTCTACTGGGAGGGCACGCACTGGCGACGGATCGGGGCCCTGCGCGCGGAAATCGTGAATATGCGCGCTTCCGGGAGCGCTCCCGAAACAACTCCGCAGAAGTGAGAGCGGTTTTCAAACGGTTAGAGTTGACGCTGCCTACCCTTTTCCGTCAAAATGAGTTCGGCCCATTTGTAGCGGTGAACCATGGAGCTGAACACAATATATTGTGCGGATTCGTGCCAACTGCTCGAAAGCTGGGAACCCGGCTGCGTTGACTTGGTCTTCGCCGACCCGCCCTTCAACATAGGCTACGTCTACGACAAATACCACGACGACTTACCAAACGCCGAATACGTCGCCTGGACCAAACGCTGGATGGCCGCCTGCCAGCGCGTGCTCAAGCCGACCGGTTCATTCTTCATCGCCATCGGCGACGAGTTCGCCGCCGACGTGCGCATCGTCGGCCGGCAACTCGGCCTGCACCTGCGAAACTGGATCATCTGGCATTACACCTTCGGCCAGAACATGAAGGGCAAGTTCTGCCGGTCGCACACGCACATTTTCTATTTCACCGCCCACCCCACGCGGTTCACCTTTAACGATCACGCCCTGCGCTTCCCCAGCGCGCGGCACACGGAGTACCAGGACCTGCGCGCCAGCCCCAAGGGCCGCCTGCCCGACGACGTCTGGACCGAGTTCCCGCGCGTCTGTGGCACCTTTAAGGAGCGCGCCGGCTTCCACGGCTGCCAGATGCCCGAAGCCCTGCTCATGCGCATTGTGATGGCCGCCAGCAATCCGGGCGAAATCGTGCTCGACCCCTTCGTCGGCAGCGGCACTACGGCGGTCGCCGCCAAACGCCTCGGCCGCAAGTACATCGGCATCGATCTGTCAGAGGAATACGCGCGGCACACCGAGGAGCGCCTGGCGAACGTCCGTGACGAGAGTTCGGCGCCGGCGCAGCCGGGCAACTGGCCGAACCTGCACGCTCAAATGCTGGCCCAGATTTATGCAGAGACGAAAGTCTCGCTGGTCAATCTGCTGCCGAACAAGGTGGCCCTGAAAGTCATCACCCGTTCACTCAAGGCCCGTACCGGCGCCGCGTATACCGTTACTGAGGTCGCCCGCCAGCTCGAACACATGAGGGGCGCTCTGCCGAAGCTGCCCAACGACATGCCTTTCGTACCGCGCAATCACGTGACGGAGGAAGCCAAACGCTACCAGCGCCGCATCTTCCGCTGTAAACCGCGGAGCAAGAAGACCGACGCCTGGGCTGAGGATCAGCAAACGTTGCGTACCGTGATCTGACCGCGCCGCGGCTTGAAGCACGCTCGCCGCGCAACTTATACTGCGGCCAGCCGTTCTCGGTGAGCGAGACCGATGCGGCGACGGAGCCGCCATGCAGCCGCGCGATCGCAGCCGAATCACCTCCAAAAAGCCAGCCGTGTCACCGCCCGCCTCCCCTCGGCGTCCCTGGATGTATTGGCTACTCGGCGCGGCCGCCCTGGGCATACTTGCCGCGGGTGTGGAAGTTTTTTTCCACGTACAGCGCACCCAGGCTTCTGGTCCGGCCGGCCTGAACGTACTGCTGATCACCGTAGACACCACGCGTGCCGATTTCCTCGGCTGCTACGGGCGATCGAACGGCCGCACGCCGAACATGGACGGCCTGGCACGCGAAGGCGTTCTGTTTCAGCGCTGCATCAGCGCCTCGCCCATGACCGGCCCTTCGCACGCGAGCATCTTCACGGCCGCTTATCCCTTCGTGCACGGCGCGCGTCGCAACGGCACGCACCCGCTGGTTGATGCCAACGTTACTTTGACCGAAATCCTGAAGAAAGCGGGCTACCGCACGCAAGCCACGATCGCGAACTTCATCCTCAACCGCCAGTTCGGCTTTTCGCAAGGGTTCGACGTGTACCACGACGTCAGCGCCGCCGCGGCTGCCGACCCGCAAAGCAGCGAGCGAAAAGGCGATGAGATTTGCAACGACGCCCTGACTCTGCTGCGCACGCCGGGCCCGGAACCGTTCTTCCTGTGGGTGCACTTCTTCGACCCGCACGCCCCGTACGAAACCAAACGCCCCGCGCCCTACACCGTCGCTGAAGCCTACGAGGACGAGATCGCCTTCATGGACGAGCAGATCGGCCGCTTGTTGGGCGAGCTGCGCAGCCTGGGTATCGCGGACCGCACGCTGGTCGTGCTCGTCGGCGATCATGGTGAGGGTCTCGGTGAGCACGGCGAATCCCAACACGGCCACTTTCTGTACGAAACAACGCTGCGCGTGCCGCTGTTGATGCGCTCGCCCGGGAAGATTCCCGCCGGCCGATCAGTCCCCGAACTTGTGCGAACAATCGACATCGCACCCACCGTTTTGGCCTTGTTGAATTTGCCTCCGTTGGAGAACGTCCAGGGCGTCAGCCTGCTGCCGTTAGTGCAGAGCAACGGCACGAGTCCGGAGCTGCGCGCCTACAGCGAGACGCTCGAGCCGCACGCCCAGTTCGGCTTATCTCGCCTGCGGAGCCTGACGACGCCGGAATGGAAATACATTCTCGCCCCGCGCTGCGAGTTATATCGCCGGCAAACCGATCCGGCCGAGGCGCATTCGTTGACGCAACAGGAGCCCGCCGTGGCCGTGGCTCTGCGCCAGGAGTTGAAGGACGTCATCGCCCACTCGCCTCCAGCCGTCAGCGCCGGTGCTGCGCCCCATCAGTTGACTGAGGCGGAGCGGGCCCGGCTGGAATCGCTCGGCTACGCCGGAACGGGAGTTCGCGGGGAGGATCCTAATCAATCCGAACTCGACCGTTTCGAGCCGGAAGGCGGGAACCCCGCTGATTACGCAGCGCAAATGGAGTTGGCCGACGAGGCCCGCGACGCTCTTGGCACGGGTGACTTCGCCCGTGCCCAGCAATTGCTCGAAACGGCGCTCCAGGTTCTGCCGGACGCGCCGCACATACACGCCAATTTAGGCTTGGCCCTGTCGGCGCAGGGGCGGTCGCCGGAGGCATTGCAGCATTTCGAACGCGCTTTGGCCCTGGCGCCGGACGACAGCAACCTGCGCAGCACCTACGGCATGCTGCTGGTGCAACTAGGCCGCTTCCAGGAGGCGGTCGACCAGTTGCGGATCGTCCTCCGCCCCGACCGGAAAAAACCGATGGTCCTGCAGGCGATCGCGTTCGCACTCACGCAGTTAGGGGAATTCGACGAAGCCGAGCAGCACCTGCAGTGGGCCCTGGAGATCGACCCGCGCAGCCCGCGTGTCCTGCATATGCTGGGCGTGGTGCGCATCCGTCAAAACCGCCTGGCCGAAGCGGAGCCGTACCTATCCCGCGCTTTGGAGATTGACCCGAACTTCCGCCAATGCCAGGAGGACCTGCACCGCCTCAGAACGCTCCTGGAACCTCCGAATCCGTAACGGCGCCCTTCTTCCGCTTCATCATCACGCGCCGTCACACCCGCGCCGAGCGCGTTCGGCCCGCGGCTGGCAGCCTGGCCGCCCCGGTGGTATCATCATTGGTCGTGTCCGAGGTGGACGGTTGGGCCGGTGCAGTGCACCGGTCGGACAACGGGTCAGGGTCGGAAGGCAGCAGCCCATCCGGCTCGGTCCACGTGCATCGTAAACCTGGCCTAAAGCCTCGGGCACGTTTTTTCTTGCGCCGGCCGCACGCGCAAGGCACCCTGCCGACACTGCTTGAAGCGAACGGGGTAATAAACCCATACAGTCACGACTCAACCGCTCGCGCGTCTCGCCGGGCAGCTTGCACCCAGCGGTTACCGATAAACGCCGCGACAAGCGCTGCGCCCGCGATCAGCAGCCGGCCACGGTGCTGCGTCAGCCACACCTGTGGACTGAAATCCCGTGCCTCCGCGTCAAATTCGCCGTGCGCACCGTGATCTCCGGGCAGCGGCTCCCAGAGATTGTGCGGCCGGTTGGGATCGTCTGCCTCGCCGCGCTGCTGACTCGCGTAGCCGTTGCGGGCCAGGTAATGATCCAAAAGCCGCGGGGAAACCTTGTTGGCTACGATCGCCTTTACCGTGGGAATTCCGACGTACACCTCGCGCCGGTTCTGGCCGGCCGCCCAGACAATGACGCGCGCCGCCACTTCCGGCTGATAAATGGGCGGCACCGGCCTGGCCTTGCGCGGCATGCGGCTCTTGACCCAGCCGAACTGCGGCGTGTTGATGGCTGGAAGCTGAATCATCGTCAGCCGCACGCCGCTGTTGTCGTGCAGCAGCTCGCATTGCAGGGAGTCGCAAAAACCTTGAACGGCGTGCTTGGCCGCGCAATAGGCCGACTGCAATGGAATGCCGCGGTACGCCAGCGCCGACCCGACTTGCAGGATGATGCCGCGGTTACGCGGGCGCATATGCTTGAGCGCAGCCAGTGTGCCGTGTACGTAGCCCAGGTAGGTGACTTCGGTGACGCGCCGGTACTCTTCGGGCAGCATTTCGCTCACCGGAGAGAACACGGAGACCATCGCGTTATTGACCCAGCAGTCGATCGGGCCGAATTCCCTTTCTACCTGGTCAGCCGCGGCTTGGACCTGCTCGTAATTCGAGGTGTCCGTGGGCAACACTAGTGCCCGTCCGCCGAGCTGCTCGACGTCGCGCCGTGCCGCCTCCAGCCCATCGCGGCCGCGCGCCAGCAACCCGAGCCACGCACCTTGCATTGCAAACTCGCGCACGGTCGCCCGCCCCACGCCTGCCGAGGCCCCCGTTACCACCACAATCTTTCTGCGGTCACCGTTCATAACAGCTCCCACCGGCCGGCCAGCCGCGGGCAAGACTAGTTGGATGCGCCTGCTCTAGGTTAGCGCGTTATCCACCCAAGCGAGGGAGAGCAAGGCCGGGCGAGCTTCTTGGCGACCGGCGACTCGGCGTGTCCGGCACCTCGAACGCATTCGTCGACGCAGCTCGGAATTGGGTGTTTGTCAGCATGTCCAGAAGGAGGTGTCTCGACACGTGCGAACACCGATATCTTGGCTACAGTTATGAGACCAAAAAGGGAACCCCAACCGCCCGGGCCGACGCACCTTAACTCCTTCCCTCAACTGAACTTATCGCAAATCCGAAGTGTACACTCGGACTTGAGCGACAAAAAGCGTTACCATCGCCGGGCAAGACGATTATAATGCGTTCGATAGAACTTGGTTGCGCTGCGCTCGCGAGCGCAGGCGCTTTATTTGGCCTTCGGCTACCTATGCGAGCCCAGGAGTTGGTTAGTGCGCGGGGTCGCATGCTCGAAAAGCCGATAGTGTCGAAATGCCCACCGCCGAAGGAGGCTCTTCCGTGTTGTCGATTGTAGGCATGCTCTCGAGTCGGCGCCAATCTCGCGTCGCGTATTGCCCGCTTCTTCGTCTGTTAGCGCTGCCGATCGTGGCGAGCTTGGCGGCTCAGATGCCACAAGCGTTTGCCGGAGCCGTCCGCGTGGACGCGGCCGGGCCGTCCTGTGTGGTTCGTTTCACCGCCAGCTTCGATTCAGATTCGTTGGTCTTCGAACGGCACCGCGATTTTGATATCGTTCGTCTGCCGGAGGCCAATTTTCTGAACGAGCCCGGCCTGCCCAAGCTGCCGGTAGCGGCGCTGCGCATCGCCTTGCCGGCGGGCATGGCCGTAACCGGCGCCAAAGCAACCGGGGTGGCGGCGGTCGACCTGCCGGGCAGCTATGCAATAGCGCCGGCTCAGCCCGTGCAGCGCATCTCCGATCCACCGGGGGCATTCGTGCCGCCGGACGCCAACGTTTACTCATCCACTGAGCCGTACCCGGTCAATTTAATTAGGTCGGTGCGCCAAAATGACCTGGCAGGCCAGAGCATGGCGACAGTAGAAGTTTGCCCAGTCCAGTACATACCGGCCACGGGCCAGCTTCTGATCAACACTGCGATTGAAATCACAATCGAAGGCACGGCAGGGTACGTTTGCGGCGACTATCTTTCCCCGGCGATCTCTGCACA
Organism: Phycisphaerae bacterium; assembly: GCA_018056925.1. Taxonomy (GTDB): domain Bacteria; phylum Planctomycetota; class Phycisphaerae; order UBA1845; family Fen-1342; genus JAAYXS01. The sequence goes on along the minus strand of JAGPEO010000008.1, from coordinate 11,103 downwards.
GGAGCAGGCCGCCCGCGCCTTGGAAGTCGGCGAAATGGTGCTCAACCCCGAAGACGTACAGCTCGCGCCGCCGCTGCTGCTGGACGGCGGCTCGCGCGCGGTGACCCCGGAATATTACCCGTACGTAATCATCACCGTTGAGGAATGGGTGAGCGCTTTTCAGCCCCTGGCGGACTGGAAGACCAAGAAAGGTGTTCCGGCCAGAATTGTGACTACGGCTTGGATCTATAACAACGGCGAATACAGCGGTAGTGATCAAGCCAAGATCCGTTCATTCGTGCAGGATGCGTATACCAACTGGGGCACCCGCTATTTCCTTCTCGGCGGGGACACGAACGTGATTCCCACAGGTATGCGTCACGTTATTGATGACGACATTCCCAACGACACGTATTACGCCGATTTCGATAACGACTGGATTTGCGAGGTTCACGTGGGGCGCGCCCCCGCTCGCACCTCCTCGCAGGCCAATGTCTTCGTTAATAAGACGCTGGTCTACCAGAAGACCCCGCCGGCGGACTTCGGTAACTGGGCCGCGCTCTTGGGCTTCGATCTGCATCATGAGGGTAGCGCTGAGGGCGAAGACTGCAAACAGTTGATCCGCACTTCGTACCTGGACGGCTGGACGTGCCATCGCGAGTACGACAGCCAGCCCGGCGGCCACCTCTCGGACACCATCAACTTACTGAACCAGGGCCACAACCTGACGAACCACATCGATCACTCCAGCACCTACTCTATGGGCGCCGGCAGCATCAATCACGGCACATACCTGAGCAACTCAATTATGGCCGGTTTGACCAACGGCGCGCGGCAGGGAATTCTGTATTCGATCGGCTGCTGGGCCTGCGACTTCGACAGCGAAACCTGTATCGCGGAAGCGTTCGTGCGCAACCCGGGCGGCGGCGGTGTGGCCTTCGTCGGGAACTCGCGGTTCGGCTGGTACGTGCCGGGCTCTCCGGATGCGGCCTCCGGGCATTTCGATCGCCTCTTCTTCCGCTCGCTTTTTGATCAAGGCCACTACATCCTGGGCAACTGTTTCTCGGATCACAAGAACGACGCCTATGATGGCGGCAGTTATACCCAATATATCTTCACCGAATTAACGCTCCTGGGCGATCCGGAGTTGCCGCTCTGGACTGCGGAGCCGGCGCCGCTGAGCGTCGTGCATCCCGCTTCCATACCGCTCGATGCCTTCACCGATTTTTCGGTGCACGTGACCAGCGCCGGCAGCCCGGTGGCCAACGCCACGGTATGCCTGTGGAAACCGGGTGACGTCTACGAGTTGGCCCAGACGGACAGCGACGGCAATGCCAACTTCTGGTTCTTCGCCTCCGACCTGGGGAACCTGCACGTCACCGTCACCAAGCCCAACTACGTCCCCTATGAGGGCCAATCTCCGGTCATACCGAGCACCGGCCCATATGCGTTGTTCGTCCTGGTCCACGGCGCGGGCAACGTGCTGGTCACGCCGGACGGCGAAACATACGCCCCGGGCACCAGCGTCGAGGTGGACGCCCAGCCCGCCCCCGGCTGGTGTTTCGATCACTGGGAGTACTCGCTCAGCGGGACCACTACACCCGTGACCGTGTTAATGGACGCCAACAAGATCATCGTCGCCGTGTTTGCTCCTGATTGCAACGCCAACAATCGCGACGATGCTGTAGACATCGCCACCGGTTTCAGCAACGACTGCAATGAAAACGCGGTGCCGGACGAATGCGACCTCGCCCCCGGCGGCGGCAGTGAGGACTGTAATGAGAACCTGATCCCGGATGAGTGCGAGCTCGCCCCACCCATCTTCGTCGAATCCGCCGACAATTGCGCAGACGCCTTGACGGTCTGTCCCGGCCGTAGCTACTGGGGGACCACGGTCGGCGCCACGCCTGACGGCCAAGCGAGCTGCGGCAGCGCCGCTGATTCGCCCGATGTGTGGTACTACTACAGGCCCAGGGGCAACGGTTTCCTGACGTTGAGCTTGTGCGGCTCGAGCTTTGACACCGTCCTGTCGGTGCACAGCGGCTGCCCGGGTGATGTGAGCAACCAAATAGTCTGTAATAACAACTCCTGCGGCCTGCAGTCGGAGGTGTCGCTCTACGTGCAGAACCAGCGTCCGTACTGGATTCGGGTCTCCGGCGAGGGGACTGAGGCGGGCGACTTCCAGTTGACGATAGTCGGGCCGACCTGCTTCTACGACGACACCGATCTGGACCACGACGGCATTCTCGACGAGTGCCAGATCGAATGCGGGATGATGGCCGATGCAAACTGCGACGGCGTCGTGAACGTATTCGACATCGATCCGTTCGTCGTCGCCTTGACCAGTCCGGCGCAGTGGTCGGCCACCTATGCCTGCGACCTTCTGTGCGCTAACGACTGCAACGGCGATGGTGAAGTAAATGTGTTTGACATCGACCCCTTCGTCCTGGCGCTGATCGGAGGAAATTAGGGCCGCCATTCCAAGATTCGCGGCTCAAGCGGGAAGTAACCAGCGCCCCGAGCCCCCGTGGGCTTGGCTAACGCACCCTACCCCCGGCCGGCGCCTGAACACGCTGGCAAATCGGCACCCCGCCCGGCTGCTTCCGTGCGCCTCCGCGCGCTGCGCGCGGCACGTCGGCTGCAAGACTGTCCCGCATCCCAACGCGCTGATGGACCAGCGCGTCGCCTGACGAACCCCCGCGCAGCGATAGCGTGCTGATGACAAATCGTGGCCGGATCGAACCTGCGAGGCTTGTCGGAACCCGCTCGTACCGGATATCGTGCGACACGGCGGATCGTGCGACTAGCGCGCGGCCCCCCCTTGAACACCGGCGCAGTTAACACCGGAGTAGTTGATGAATATTTGCTTGGCATGCACGGCTCTTTTCTTTCTGGTCGCCGCACAACAGCCTGAGAACCCGTGGAAGGCCCGGGTCCCCGCCGCCGTCGCAACGGCGCAGCAGGAGAACACGACTGAGGCTTATTGCCGCGCGCTTGATACGGCCTGGCGTGCCGATGATTGGCAAATGGGCCTGGCACTGGCGCGCGAGAGCCTGGAGAAGTGGCCCGAGTCCAGCGAGCTGCGCGGACGGCAGGGCCGCGCCTTCTGGCGCGCCGGGCACATCGCACCGGCGGAAGAGCTCGCCGCACGCATTTCGCCGGATACGACCGATCACGTCGCCCTGCGCCTGCTCGTTCAAATTAACGCGGCGCGCGGCAATCTGCCGGCCGCCGCGACCGCGGCCGAACGTCTGGCCGAGCTGCCTCCGCTCACGGCCGAGGACTTGTTTGCGGTCCTGGGCGCGCGGCTGGCGCAGAATCGCCTGGCCGGGCTGCCGGAGATGATACGGCGCATCGAGCAGTTGGCCGACGTGGCTAACGGCTATCCCGAGAACTACATGGTCGAGCAACTGGGCGGCTTGGCAGAGTTTTTCGAAGCGGTCGGGTCCGCGCCCCTGAACCAGATCGCGCGCTTCGGCGAAGCGGTTATGCCGGTGATGCCGCTCATCAATCTGCCGGGGTGCCAGGTAATGATTAATGGCCGTGGACCGTACAGAATGCTGGTCGACACGGGTGGGAGCATTACGCTGTCACTGGATCAGGCGGTCGCGGCGGAATTAGGTCTTAAGTCCATAGCCGACGCCACCATCCACGGCATCGGCGGCCGGGAGCAGTCGGGGCAGACGCTGGTCGAGGAACTGACGATCGGCGAGATAAGGTGCAAACGCGTCATGACGCGCACTTTCGAATTGCGCAAGTCAATCGCCTACGCGGCGGACGGCGTGCTCGGGACGGGCATATTTGCCGATTCTCGAATGACGCTCGATTTCGAACACGGCCGGTTGCACGTTGCGGCGGCCAGCGACGCGCCCGGCCCGGGGCGTGAGGCGCAACTGCGCATCGTAGGCGACGGAAAGCTGCTGACGCCTACACTCGTCAACGGTACGCCGCTGGTGGGCTTGCTGGATAGCGGGGCGGACGTGTTCGCGCTATCGCCCGCGCTGCTGGAGAAGCTGTTTCCAGAACGCCCGATTAAGAGCATCTCCGCCTTCACCATGGGGGTCGGCAGCGACGCGCAGCCGAGTATCAGCATGATGCCGACCGTGACGCTCGAAGTCGCCGGGCGGAAATTCGCCGACCACGGCGGCGTGGGGCTGGATGTTCTGGACACGCTCTTGAGTCCAATGCTGGGGATTCAGACCGACGCGTTGGTGGGGATGCCCGTGCTGCGCGACATGCGAACACTGACCGTCGACTTTGCCCACAGCAAGATGTGGGTGGAGTGGCTCGCAGGCAGTGATGGTGAAAAGGGGCTGGCCGAATAGGCCGCCCACTATTTCGTCAGCAGCAGGACGAATGGGTCGATGTCAAATACGTTCAACGCGCCGTCGGCGTTGATGTCGCCATTGCTGGCCGCGCAGCCGGGGAACGCCTCAGCGTAGGCCTGCGGGTTTACGAACGCCAGCACGAAGGGATCAACGTCAAAGCTGTTTACAACTCCGTCACAGTTCATGTCGCCTAGAGCTTCGCATTCGTCCGGAATGCCGTTCCCGTTCAAATCCGTGCTCCGTCCGGCCGTGATGTCGCAGTCATCGGGCAGCCCGTTGCCGTTGCAGTCCGGCTCACACTCGTCCGGGATGCCGTTATCATTGCACTCAGCGCTATAGACACAGGCCGGTCCAACAAGCCTCAGGCTAAAATCGCCGCCGGCCCCGGCAGCGCCGCCGACCCGAATCCAATACTCGTGCCCCGCGCTTACGAACAGCGTCACCTGGGATTGCAGGCCGCAGTAGTTGTCATTACAGACTATTTGGTTGCTCACATCACCCGGGCAGCCGGAGTGAACCGAAAGCACCGTATCGAAGGTCGAGCCGCATAGGCTTATCTGGACGAATCCGTTTCCGGCCGGCTGGTAATAGTACCAGACGTCGCCCGCTTCGGACTCCCCGCCGCAACTGGCGCGCCCGTCGCGCGCCGTGTTGGCCGTCGTGCCGCTTTGCAGCGCGTCGGGGCACAGGAGTTCGGCATCGCTACAGTTGTCCTGAGCGGCTGTGAAGGCCGGCGGATACAGATCGCATTCGTCGGGGATGCCGTTTCCGTTGCAGTCCGCTGCGCCCAACGCCAGGTCGCATTCGTCCGGCACCAGGTTGCGGTTACAATCAGGGCTGGTTCCCGATAGCGCGTCGCAGTCGTCCGGTACGCCGTTGCCATTGCAATCGGGCTCACAGTCGTCCGCAGTGCCATTCTCGTTGCAATCGGCGCTAAAGCCACTGGCTATGTCACAGTCATCCGGAACGCCGTTGCCGTTGCAGTCGAACTCGCATTCGTCCGGTATCAGATTGTGGTTGCAGTCAAGTGATTCGCCGCACGCGTGCCCCGCGCAAAAACCGTCGCCGCACCGGACATCGCACAGGTCGGGAACCGAATTCTCATTGCAATCACGCATCTGATAGTCGACATAGCACGCCGCGTACCCGATACGCGAGCAGCCGTAAACGATGCGCATGTAGCCATTCTCTCCCCAGCGGGGCCCCCACGAGTTCCGCATGATCCAGACACCGTCACTGTCATCCCAGCCGACCAGCACTACCGCGTGATTAATCGTACCAGCCTGGCAATCGTTAAAAATACCCCCCACATAGCTTTGAAACGCGCTATTCACGTGGACCGCCACCGATACCGGACCGTAGTCCAGGATGGCCTGCTTGATGGCCGCCGGGTTCTCCAAGGCGCTTTCGATGTAGGCCCAGCCGGCTATGTGGTATTCATGCGGATATGGGCATTCGCAGGGCAGGTCCCGCGCGCTATAGGGAAAGTAGCTTTCCAGGACCGCCCCAGAGCCCGCGCACGAGTCAGGCGCGGCGAGGTGGTAGCCGTGGGCAAACCAGCCGCCATCACAACTCCAACCCGACCGGTTACAACTGACCAGCCATTGCTCCGACAAATCCACGCTGCGCCCGTCGAGACGCAAAATGTTGCATTCCAACGGCCCCACCGTCGCAAACGCCCAGCAACTGCCGCAGCTCCGCTGGTCGCGCACCGGCGTGCAACCACCGTACGTCCGCCAATCGAACGCCGCCGGCAGCGCCCGCCGCGGCCGGCACGGATCAAATGTCGCCCCCACGCGCCAGTCCTCTGGTTCGACCAGGCCGCAAAGTTCGCTCAGACTGCGCGCCGTAGCCGGATTCTCGCCAACGCTGAAGGTCCAGCCCTCCCGCTCACCACGGGCGCACAGCTCCTCAAGTTCGCTGCGGCTGACTTGCCCCCATGCAGGATCCACGCCGGCTGCCACAAACAGGACCGCGGCCCCCGCGACTCGCCAAAACCAACCCGACAGCTCGCCTGTTCTACGGGGCCGCATAGCTTCTTTGCTCCTGCATGGCCTAAAGCACGCCCGGCAGGCACCGCGCGCACCGCCGGGCAAAGCCGCTTTACCTCAGTTAATGGATGATAACCGGGTCGGTTTGTGCGTTCAAGCGAAACTGCGCGCGGCCAAGCACTGCGCAACAACGCTGACACGCGCCGTGGGCGGGGATATTATTCGCTACATGGCAACAAGTTACTGTTGGGGCGAAGTCAGCGATCTAATGGCCGCGTACCACGACAACGAGTGGGGCGTGCCGGTACACGATGATCAGCGCTTGTTCGAAATACTGCTGCTCGACAACGCCCAGGCCGGTCTGTCCTGGGAGACAATCCTGCAACGGCGCCCGAACTATCGTAAGGCGTTCGCCGGGTTCGACCCGCAGCGCGTCGCACGCTTCACGCCGCGCGATGTGCAGCGCTTGTTGAAGGACCCCGGCATCATCCGCAACCGCCTCAAGATAGAGAGCGCCATTACGAACGCCAGATGCTTCCTCGAAATCCAGGAGGAGTTCGGCTCCTTTGACGCCTTTATCTGGCAGTTCGTCCAAGGCCGTCCGATTCGCGGCCGCTGGAAAACCTGGCGTGATGTGCCGGCCACCACGCCCGAGTCAGACGCCATGAGCAAGGAACTGAAGCGCCGCGGCTTCAAGTTCGTCGGCTCAACCATCTGCTATGCCATCATGCAGACCGCCGGCCTGGTGAACGATCACATACTCGGCTGCCCGCGGCGTGCAGTTTGCGGCTAGGCCTTGAGCGAGCCCGGCATCGTTTGGTCTTTGGGCGTCGACCCGCCGCCGCAGTAGTTTGCTCTGCGACGGCGGGCTCCCGGATCAATTCATCACAGTCGACGGCTCTTTACGACGCCCTTGGAAGCTGCAACCGCAGGCTCTTGACCGGCTGCCCAGCTCCCGGGTCTGGGCTTAGCGCCCGGTGGGCGATAGGGGGCCCTGATTTAGGATCTGGCCGTTCGGCGCGACGATCGCGAAGAACTGCTGCCCGTTCTGCAACATTTCGATGCGGAACGCGGGCTGCCCGTCTGTGGCGCCCTCGTCTACGTTGAGAATCATGGCGCCGGGGAAAGCCGAATTCACACTGCTGCGAACGGTCGCGGGCAGATTCTGGACCGTGTCGTCCTTGTAACTTTGAATGTCACTGAGGATCAGACCGTCATTACGAACCTCGAGGTCCCGCAGCCCCGTGGCGGTTGAGACTGTCAGGCTCCACGAATCCGGCCCGCTCTGCCGCGCATCCACGATCGAGCCCGCGTGACGGCTCAAAGCGGCATTTTGAATGGCAGGCGGCACGGACAATCCGCTCGGCTGCCCGTACATAGCGGAGGGCCGCACCGAACTCATCTGGGAATAGCCGACTAGAGACCCGCTCGACGTAGGGCAGGCGGAGCTCGGACAGGTCGTCTGGTACTTGACGGTGGTTGTCCTGTAACTGACAGGACAGGCCGTCGGGCAGGGCTGCGGGCACGCGGTGAACTTCTCACGGCGTGCGCAGAGTCCGCACAGGTTGCAAAGGGTCGCCTTCTCCTTACAGGTCGTCACACCACAGGCGTCCGTCTTGCACTTGTACTTGACGGGCTTGGGGCATTTCGTCTCGCATTTGACCTTGCAAGGCTGCGGGCATGCCATTTCGTACTTAACCGGGCAAGGCTTCGGGCATTTTGTCTCGCATTTCACCGGGCAAGGCTTCGGGCATTTTGTCTCGCACTTGACCGGGCAGGGTGCTGGGCAAGATACCGTTTTCGGACATCTCTTACATTTGTCACACAACCCGCCGAAAGCCGTGGAGGCGAGTGCCATGACAGTAATCCAGCCGACGACGTGCTTGATCATCATGCTTCTCCCATTTTGGAGCCGCTTTCTCGACAGCGGCCGTTCTTCAAAAAGGGTGCGCTTTGACGCTCATTGCTAAACCGTCGGGGCGCAATGACTTACCGTCCACGTCGGGTGAACCGGACCACATCCCGCGGGCATGCTCAATACTAGACGGGTTCTGGAAAAAGCTAGCGGCGACTATCGCAGGTGTGAATGTAAACTCTTGTCAAAACCACACTTACGTCACAAGAGACGTTGCCCGTTGGTGGACTTGAAATCTCGCAAAGGCGATTGAAAGGCCACGTTGATGGCGTGAGACGCGCCAGCTCCGCTACTCGCGGCCGTAGTGCTGCAGCTTCCAGAGGCGTCGAGCCGCCCTGGCACGTGTTCGGGCGGCAACCAGGTGTTCAAGCTGCCGCCAGAGCGTTTTCCAGGCCCGCCGATCCGCCCCGAATCGCGCCGTATACGCGCGCAGAAAGCGCACGCGATCTGCCAGATTCAGGCCCTGCACGTCCGATAAGCTTACATGCAGTGCCGCCAGCGCACGCAGCTCCCCCTTCTTCGACCAGCGTCGCGCTCGCCGCAGACCATCCATATCGATCCAAAGCAGCTTCGATTTCGGCTGACCGGCCACCAACACGTTGCCCGCCTTGCAGTCGCGATGCTCAAAGCCGCGCTCGTGCAGCCGCCGCAGATGCTGCGCCATAAGGTCGGCCATCTGTCGTTTGCGCATCAGCCAGACATCCGGCCTGCTGGCGGCATGCGTCCGCCTCAACCAGGTTTCCAGGTCGCATGCCCCCGGAATCGCCTCGGTGATTAGGATGCTGTCCAGTACCAGCGGACCCCAGCGACGCTCCAACACCGCAACCGGGCGCGCCGCAGCCACGTGCCTATTTAACAGCGCATGGCCTATTCGCCAGCCGCGGACGCTGCGCGACACCCCCAAGAGCTGCCGCAAGCGGCGCCGCCAGTTTCGCGCCCGTGGCCGCTTGAAAATGAGCGGCAGCGGCTGGTTTTCGAAAGATAACATCCCGCGCCGCACCGAGGCTGAATGTGACTCCTTGCACGACTCCGTTTCGCCGTTCCTGAACCAGCGCAGCGGATCGCGAAGCTGCTCACGCCACCAGGCCGGCGTCAGCACCAGGCGAGAAAGCGGCGAGTCGGCCGAGGCGTGCTTCGTCCGGATCACGGCCATGCCGCGCCACTCGCCCGCGCGCAGCCGCGTGAAGTACTGGCCTTCGCGCATGGCCCGCCGGTCGCGTTGCGCCCCTAACAGCTCGGCATGCCGCTCCGCGGCGCGCGCCAGGGCCTGCACCAGCGAGCGGAACGAATGTCCCAGCGGGCGGCCGTGCTCGAACGCGTGCTCGTACTCGTTGCGGTAGCGCAGGTAGGCACGCAGGAAGCGCAAGCGCGCCGTCACGTCGCTGCGCCGCCGGAACCACTGGTTGAGCTGAGCCAGGTTCCGCACCACCGCTGCGTCGCTCAGCGGCACTCCGCGCCGGGCACTCTGCAAGTCCACAAAAAGCGGGCGGTAGCGTCGCGGCGCGAGCGGCTGCACCAGGATATTGGCGGCGTGCATGTCGAGGTGCTCGAAGCCGGCCTGGTGCGCCCGCGCGATCATTTGTGCCAGCGCTTTTACCAACTGGGCCGTGTCACGCCTGCGTCGCGCCAGGTCATCGTCCGCAACAACCTGCTCCCAGAACTCGTCCAGCGCGTAAGCGGGCTCCACGGCTTCCGTCACCAGCAGCGAGCAGCGCGCACCGTTCTTGATCAGGTCGGTCGTATAGCCGGCCGGGGCCACGGCCGGGATGCCCGCTTGAAGCGCGTAAATACCCCCCTTCCATTCCGCTTCGCAGGCCGGCCCGCGGAAAAACCGCCGCACGCGCATGGCAAAGCCGTCGCCGAAATAGTACTTGAGGTAGTAAGCCGCCCCGTCCAGCCTGGCGCGCCAGACTTCGCGCCGCGCGTTGCGCTTCACCCGCTGCCAGCCCTGCCCCTCGGGATCTGCCCATGCCGGCCCGGGTACCTTGGCCAGAACCGCGTCGAAACCGTTGCGATAGACCCAGTCGCGCCCGTGGAATCGGGCGCGTGCTGAGGCGATGTGCACCGGTTGAACAAAGGGCGGGTGTGCGAACGCTCCCTCCAATGGCACGGACTGCGCAACAGCCTTCAGTTTAGCGGTCTCCATCCTCTGTACCCAGACACCGCGCACCCTCGACAATGCCGGGCCATTCTAAGTCCGAGTAGATGTCTTCTCAATCCGCACCCCGAGTCCGAATCGGGCGACGAACCATACCGCCAGAGCAGAGCCGTGGCGTGCCGCCCCGAAATGCCGCCAAAAACCTCCCATCAGCGCAGTACCAGCTCCGACTGCGCGCGGCGCCCCGCGCCCGCCCGGCCCGGCCTACGACCGCCGATTGGTCACGCGCCGCAGTTCCCCTATCGCTGAGCGCAGAAATTGTAGCTCACCACTCTCATCAAACCCTAGAATTTCTCCCGCAGGCCAATAATCTCGCTGAACCAGAACGCGCGCGTAGCCGTCCTCCGGCGGTAATGGCCGGAGCAGACAGCTATGCGTCCCGCCCGCCAGCAGCGTCGAGAACTCGCTGATAAGCGCGCCCGCCGCCTCGCGGGCCACCCACGATTCGGCCAGCACTTCGAACGGCGGACTGATAAAGCCCGGCCCGGGCCGGAAGGAGCTGCGGGAGTGCTCCATTTCATTCAGCACGACGAGGCGCTTGACCGGTTCATCGCGCCCGGCGCGCGCCTCGTGACTTTCGATTATCTGCCCATCCCCAATCTCGATTTGCGTTTTGAACTCATAGCGACCGGAATTCATCGCCTCCCAGCGCGTCAATTCTTCATAGCCCGCCACCGTCACCAACGAACTCCCGCGATAACCACGCACCGGGTTGCGGCCGAGCGGCTCGCG
>JAGPEO010000214.1 GCA_018056925.1 Phycisphaerae bacterium | reverse complement strand
GTTCTTGACAGGGATCGCCCTCTTCGGGGCGTCTCCCGGTGTTTCTTTCTCCGCGGGCGGCGGCCCCCGCCACCCGCAATCAGACCCGGCCCGCGTCTCTGGCCACGCGGGCCACCTTTTTTGAATTTTTGAACCAATGGCGACTTCGGCTCTGGTCGCCTTGCCTTAGTTGAGCGGATCTTGCGGCGCTTCTTGATCCCTCGATCTCTCGATCCCTTCGATGCCCTGTCCCATCAACCCGGTGCGGCGCGCCCCGGCTCTACGGCTGGCGTTCGGGAGATGAACCCAAGCCACCTTGGCCCAGCTTGAACCAGTAGGACCTCCATGGCCGCGGGTAGGTTTGTGGGCGAACGGTGGTTTGTGCGGGGCTGACCGGGCGTACGGCGGTTTCGTCTGGAGTGTAGCGTCCCAGGGCGATCGGAGCGGGGCGGACAGTGCCGACAAAGCCGGCCGCCGGCACGCCTGTGGTTCCCGCCATTACGCCGTATGGCGGCCCCAAGCTGCCATAGGTCGCCTGGCTGGGCGGGGCGACCGTCCAGGCCGGGTGGACGACGGTGGGCTGTAGGCCCGGGCTGACATTCGCCGCCGTTCCCACGTACGGGCCGAAACCGAAAGTCTGAGCCGTGGCGCCGTACCCGGTATTCGCCAGTTGAGCGCCGCTGCTGGTTGTGATCAGTGGCAAGCCCGCCCCGCCGGGCTGCACAGGTCCCAAGCCGGTGCCCGCGATGCCGGGTTGGGTCAGATCGCCGCGGACGGTCACCGGGGCAAGTGTGCCGAACATGCCCGCGCCGGTTCCAAAGCCGGGCTGACCGGTTGCAGCCTGCGTGACGCCGCCAAAGCCGGACATGCCTACGCCAATCGCCTGAGGGGCGGGAGCGAGCAGCGCGTTGCCGGCTGGGCCAACGCCATTCACGTTTCCGCCAAGGCCGGTCGGCGCTGGTGCGGGGCGAACCAGACCGCCCGACGGTGTCCCTGGCAATCCACCGCCGGGGGATGTTCCCGGATCAGGCTGTTGGCTGGGTCCACGTTGCGGAGCGGCAGGCTGCGCGCTTACCTGCGCTTCAGCCCCTTGAACTCCGAGCAAGAACAGCAACGACAGGAGTAGCTTCGTCAGCGACGGGAGTGTTTTCGCCATAGTCCACCACTATCAGCATAGGCGCGGCATACGCGGGCCGGCGATTAGAGCTCCGAGCCGGATATAAATCACCGCCAAGTCGGCTGAAACTGCGTTTATGTGCGACTGAACGTGCCGGCGAAGTCGGACATTACGTGCCGCCCAACGCGCTCAGCCGGGCCTGTGCCTGCGCGTGCCCAGGGGCCACGTTTAGTGCGCGGCGGTACTGCTCGATGGCTTCTGACGTTCGCCCCGCAGCTTCGAGAGCCTGTCCCAGAAGCACCATTAACTCGGGGTCCGGCTTGAGCCGGGCGGCCACCTGGAGGTGCTCCAATGCTTTGTCCGTTTCGTTGCGCTGCAGGCAGATCAGGCCCAGGCTCACACGGGCCGCCAGGTAATTCGGATCCTGGCGCAGCACCTGCTCGTACTGCTCGGCGGCCTCCGCGGGCCGTCCCAGTTGGGCTAGCACTCCGCCCATGTTTGCACGAGCATCGATCAGCGTGGGGTCCAAGCGCAGCGCTGCCGCGAACTCGGCCAGCGCTTCCTCCAGTTGTCCGGTGCGCGTCAAAGCATACGCCAGCCGGCTGCGCACTTCGGCGCTTTGCGGCGCCAGTTGCACGGCCCGCCGGTGCTCCACGACTGCTTCCGCCGGACGATTGAGCTTGCCAAGTGCGAGCCCCAGATTGCTCAGCCCCTTCGCGTCCTGCGGGTCAAGCCGAATGCCCTCCTGGAAGTGTGGTACGGCTTCGGCTATGCGGCCCTCAGCGACCAGCGCGTTGGCCAGGCCGCGGTGGGCGCGGGCGTTCTGAGGCCGGGCATGAACGACGGTCTCCCACATCGCCAGCGGGCTGCGGTAATCGGCGTTGCGCTTGATCGTGGTCGCGCCCAGCGCAACAGTCGCCAGCGCCACCAGCGCGAATGCCGGGCCGCGCGGGAAACTCGCCGTGCCGGTTTCGGTTCGCGAAGCGCGTGGTGCCGCGCGCGGACGGCTCCAGCGCCGCAGCAGCTCGTGGATGCCGAATACGACCAGCACGACAACGCCGGCCAGCGGCAGGTACATGCGACGCTCCGCCCCAACCTCGGTGGCGATCGGAATGATGCTCGACGTTGGCGCCAGGATTATGAACACCCAGGCCGCCGCGAAGCCCACACGCGGGCGGCGCCAGCACGTCCAGCCAACCAGCAACAGCAGCGCCGTCAGCGCGATGAGATAAGGCCAAGTCTCCAACAGGGTCGTCGGGCGGGCCGGGCCATAATCCAGCACCAACGGATGCGGCCACAGCGCCAGGCGCAGGTAAGTGGCAATCATGACGCACTGGCTCAGGGCGTAATCGAGCGTGCTGGCGCCCAGCGCCCAGCCGACTGACCCGGCGCGCGGTGCGCCCAGCATCAGGGCCGCCAGGACCGCCCAAGTGGCAGCCAAACCGAGGTACAGCCCGTAGCGCCGGCGCAACACCTGGTTGAACGGCTGGGCGCGAAACGCCCAGTCGTAGAGGAACACCGTAACGGGGGCGGTGACCATGACCTCCTTGGAGGCCATGCCCAGGGCGCAGGCGACGATGGCCGCGGCCCGCCACAGCCGGTGGTGGGCTGAATCCATTTCGCGTATGGCGCAGTAGAGAGTGAGCAGGTAAAACAAGCCCATCAACGATTCGCTGCGCTGCGACGTATAGCAGACGCACTCGGTCTGCAGCGGATGCACGAGCCACAAAAGAGCGACCACCAGCGCCAGCGCGCCGGAAGCCGGCCCAAAGCGGTCGCGCAACGCCGGCCCCAGCAGCGTGCGGCGGATAACCCCGTACAGAACCAGGCTCGCCAGCAGGTGTATGGCGATGTTGACGGCGCGGTAGCCGCCTACGTCCAGGCCGCCGGCGGCGTAGTTGAGCAGGAGCGTCAGCGTAACGACCGGGCGGCCGGAATCGGCCAGGTCCGCCGGAGCGAAGATTGTCCGCCAAAGCGGCCAGAGCGTGTGCAGGTGGTTGTTGTCGGTGATGCTGACGTCGTCGAAGATGAAGGAGGTGTTGAAGCTGTTGGCGTAAATCGCGAGGCCGGCGGCGATCAGCAGGACCGGCGCATACCGGGGCGACCCAGGCGAGCCGAGCTTGGCAGCGCGGCAGGCGCTGCTGGAAACAGCGGTTCGGGACGGCGCCGGCGCGGTCGGTCTGAGCTTCTTCACGCCGAGCATTATACGAGCCGGCACGCCTGCGCGCGGTGCTACCCCAGGTGCTCAAGCGGTCTGATAAAAAGGCGTGTGGCTGCGGGCACGGGGGGCAGATGATCAGATACTCATGGTTTTTGTGCACCCGATTTTGATAACCTGAGGCGCCGCTGCGCGGAGAGAGTTGATAGGTGAGAGGCGAGCAGGTGAGAAAGCGCGGAGAGGGATGATAGGTGACAGATAAGGAGGGGGCACATTTCGAATGGCGCATAGTGAGTGCGCGGGGCGCGGTCATGTTTGGGCTGGATAGGCAGTTTGCCAGATTGCCAAGGGGTTGCTGTTTTGACCGATAAAACCGGTGTTTGGCTTGCGCCAGGGGCAGGTTGCCAGTTTGCCAAGGTGTGCGCGCTCGAATTTGGCAAAGTGCCGATAACTCGCGGCGCGAGAGCAGGAGAGAGGTGACGCCGCGCGAGAGCAGGAGAGAGGTGAAAGGTGAACAGGAGAGGGGGCGAACAGCGGTAATCTTATCTGATGGCACATTGGCCGACCTCCACGGGCGACGCGTTCTCCGTTGTCAGTTTTGGGTTACCGGTTCGGGCACGGTGCCCTCCATCGCCTGAACGCGCGCTTCCCAGGGTTCGTATGACGGCTATCCGCGTTTATCTAGCAGCTTTGGCTTTGCGGGCGCGGATTGTGGGCGATTGCGCGCCAGTGGCGGCGCTGCTCGGGATGATAAAGTGATAGGGTGATAGGGTGATAAAGGAAGCTTTCACGTGTCGGCTTTCAGCCGGATTGCGCAAATTGCGGGTGGTTGCGCAACAGTAGCGGCGTGTAGCAAAAAAGTGTCAGCTATGGGCGTTCGCA
Organism: Phycisphaerae bacterium; assembly: GCA_018056925.1. Classification (GTDB taxonomy): domain Bacteria; phylum Planctomycetota; class Phycisphaerae; order UBA1845; family Fen-1342; genus JAAYXS01. The sequence goes on along the minus strand of JAGPEO010000214.1, from coordinate 2,792 downwards.
CGCGGCCGTAAGCGTTTATACGGGTTCACATGCCCAAGGCGCGGCTGCGCCGCCGTTTCACACCTCACCCTTGCCGGTAACGCAATTGGGCCGGTTTCACTGCGCTGGTCACGCCAGTGCGGCGTTGAAGCCGTGAATCTCAACTTTGAACAACTTGCCGTCGCTGGGCTGGTGAACTGTTGAGTCGCGCCTGGCGCGGCGGGAGGCCCGCTCCCGTCGGGCGTCACGCAGGTTTGACGCCTTACTCGTGCATAGTAGAATCGCGCCATGGCTTCGGACGTCAAGAAGACTAACATTGCCCGCCGCCAGCATTTCATAGCGCGCTTTTACCTGCGCAACTTTGGCGAGCCGCTCTTTTCAGATAACCTCTGTGTCTACGACGTCCGAAAGCGCCGCTGGGAAAAACGCACGCCCGAAGGCGTTGGGTGGTTTCCGCATCTCTATTCAACTATTGGGATGGACGGGATCCGCAGGGACGACTTCGACCAATATCTCAAGCGGTACGTCGAGGATCCGGCCGCGCCTGCGTTGAAGACGCTCGCGACCGGCGGAAAGCTGGACGAGGCAGAGCGAGCTGCGGTTGCCATGTTCATTGCGCTTACCGCTACCCGCTCACCCGGGCGCATGAGCAGGACGCTGGAAGCTTACTTGAGTGGTCTCTGCGAGAAGACCCGCACAGAATTGGACATCCTGGTCAGACACTGGTGCGAGTGGACAAGGCAACCCTACGGTGACAAAGCGTACAATGAATTCCTAAAGCCGAGCGCCCTCGGAGCGATTTGGAGCTATTCGCAAAGCCTGCAGCGCGATTTGCTGCAATGGCAGTGGAGCTTGGTCCAGACGATAGGGGACAGACCTTTCGTCACGAGCGACTGCCCCGTATTGGCGCAACGCGCTAACGGTCAAGACGTTGGGCTTGTGACCTTCCCGGTGTCGTCGGAAGTCGCGCTCGTGATCACCAACGGGCAGTTCAACGAGGTGCGCGACTGCTCCATTCAGGCAAGCGTAATGAACCAGAGGACAATCGCCCGCGCGACCGAATTCGTGGTGGCGTGCAGGCCGAGTTTTCCCGGCGACGAGTTCCTACCCGCGCTCCATCGCCGTTTAGACTCGGCACGACGATTGCGAGAGGACTGGGAAGAGGGCTCGACCAATGTGCAGTGACAGGATAAGCCGGGAAGGTGACAGCGACATTTCGCACACGACGACTATCGGTCACGACGACTCGGGCAGCATGTTGGGGCTTACAGAAGCACAGTACGCTCGATATGCGACAGCGCACTGCAAAATGGCTATCGGCATGTGGTTGCTCTCGGGCGCCCTCCGGAACTTATGGCTCGGCAGGTTTTTGTCCTTGTCGACGGTTTTGCTGTTTGCTCCCGGGATTTTCGCCGCGGCGGCTCTGGCCTTCCTGGGTTTTGTTCCGTACCTGTTCTTGCTGTGGGTTTACGGGCGACTTTACGCGCGCGGAGACAAGGTGGTGGCAGTGGGTATTGGGCTACTGGCATTGCTGTGGTGGATAGGGCTGCTTGTGATCGCACCTATTTGGTGTGCGGTCCTGTTCGTGGATGCCGCGAACGGCCTGGTCAGGACTTGGTTCGGGCATTGAGCGCATGTCAAAGACTCACTCAAAAAAGTACGTCGGCCGCAAGGGCATAGCTCAAAGATCGTAAAGCAGTTCATCAACGGTTCAGGCTCCGCGAAGCTCGTTACGACGTCGCCAGTCGCGAGAAACCCGTCTGTTCCGCAGGTCGGCTTGGCCGATTGGGGTTTAAACCGTAGCTGGTCGAAGTAGGGCGAGGGCTTCAAGTCCGCACCGGTCCCCCCGAGCTTGGTCGTACGGTCTAAGCGGTTGCATCGCAGCGCGTCCGTTGGGCATTGTGGACGGGCGTTGCAGACGTCGGACGAGCGCTGCGGCCGGCACTGCTTGAAGCTGCGCTTTCAAGCAGTGGCACACCGGCACGACTGTGGGAATGTGAGAAAGTGTGGCGCGCTGGCAACACCAGCTTGAGAGATGCCTGCTTAGGTCGAGCGCCGGCCGGGCGCGCTGTTGGACTGCGGAAGTCGCGGTTGGCAGCGCTGGACTGAGCGTGCAGCGGGGGCTGTCGGCACAGGCGCCAAAGCCATCCAGGAACAGGTTGTAGTCATTGATGTCCACAACGCCGTTTTCATCCAGGTCGCCGCAGAACGGGTAAGCGCCCGGGATGAAGCGGCCGTCGCAGTTGGCCTGGAAGGCGAAGTACGGCTCGGCCGGGATGCCCGGTTCGGGCCAATCGCAGCAACAGCCGGGATTGCCGCAAGGGGGTTCAGGTGGGCGCAGGAGACGGCGGGGGTGGGCTGGTGACCGATGTCGCGGCAGTTGGCGGCGAAGACGTCGTCGATGCAGGTGCCGCTGACGACGCTAAGGCTAGCGCTGGCAAGTGGAAACTGTGTTCAGCATGATCAAGCGTCGCCTGGGCCAGAATGTCAACGCCTGAGCTTTCTAGGGAACTGGTGCGTCCCGGTTTTACACGCGAACTCGGTCCGCCCTCCGGGCGGAAACAGATGTTATTCATCGCGTACCAGGGACTTCGTCCCTGGCTACGTTCGCGCGCCCTCCGGGCGTTGCGTCATTTGCGATAGCGGCGGTCGGATTTGTGGGTCAGTCCGTCAACCGGCTCAACAGCTAAATCGTTATTCGCGCTCATGCGACAGCTCTCGTCTTGCGGCCTGAGCGGCTCACATTTCGGTGTTTGAGATAATCCGCGACGTTGCCCATCAGCTCGTCAATAGTTGAACAGCGATGGTTTCGG
>JAGPEO010000213.1 GCA_018056925.1 Phycisphaerae bacterium | reverse complement strand
GGCTCATGCGGGCCCGGCAATCCGCCAGCGCGCTTGAAGACCTGTCGCGTCAGACGATCGACGCGGCCACATTCCTCGTCGAACGGACTGCCAAAGATCTCGACCGGGTGGCAGGAACGGCCGCGGTTCGCCGTACGCTACTGGAGCGGCTGGACGCGCAGGTTGACGAGTTGCTGCGACGAGAGCCGGAGGATGAGCAGCTTCTGACGGCGCGCGCCGCCGTTTGGGCGCGGCAGGCGGAGTTACTGCTCAGCGAGAAGCGCCACGACGAAGCTTTGACATTGCGGAAGCGCGTACTGGAACTGCGGCGGCGCCTGCTGGCATCCCAACCGCAGTCGGCCCAGCGCGGGGCCGAGGTGTCTTTGACCCTCGTGCAAATCGGTGACGTGATGAACGCGCTGGACCAGCGAAACGAGGCGCGGCGTCTGTGGGAAGAAGCACTGGCCATGGATGAAGAGCTGGTCCGGCAAAACCCGGGGGTCCGCCGGCATTTGGACGACGTCGCCTGGGGGCACGATCGACTGGCCGCCCTCGCGCTGCGTGAAGGCCGGCTGGACGAGGCCGAGGCGCACTGTCGTCAGCGGCTGACGATCAATGAGCAACTTCTGGCGATCGAACCGGATAACCTCATTACGTACCACGGTATCTGGGAAATTAACCAGATAATCTGCATGCTGGAGAACGCCAAGGCGGATCGCCACACCCAGGCGGAGGACATTCAGGCGGGCCGTGAAGCCGCGCGGGCGGCCGCCTACGCCGGTTTGGAGGCGGCCCGCCATATCGTGGCCCGCGATCCGCATAACCGGCGCTTCCTCAGTGCCGAGGCGTCCAGCTTGGTGCGGGTCGCCGGTCAGATTCGCGGAACGGAGCCGGATGAAGCGGCCCGGTTGTACGCCGCGGCCCTGCGAATAAACGAAAAATTGGCCGAGCTGGATCCGGAGGACCTCATGACTCGGCGGGATCTTGAACGCACCCTTCAGGAGTGCGGCGAATTCGCGGCGGCCCGTGGCGAACTTGAGCAAGCGGATTACTTCCTGACGCGTCTCCGCGACCTGCGGCAATCGGGCCAGCCGGGCCGTCTCCCACCGTCCGATACCGAGGACCTGCTGGGCCAAATGCGCGCTAGCCTGGGCAGCCTCTCGCCCAGTTCTCAGCCGGCGGCCGAGTCGCCGGCTCGTTCCAGTCCGTGAAAAAATTCAAATAATCGCTGCGCTTTTGTGGGCGGATGGCGCTGATATGGTTGGTGGCAGCAGCAGCCACGCCACCGTCGTTGAGAACGGTATACATCTTCAGCGTTATGGCCGCCGGCACCCCCATGGCCGGAGGAGTGAGGTTGCATGACTCTGAGTAGCTCGGTACGCCGGCGTAGACGGTTTCAAAGGGCAGGGGGGGTTGCTTGCGAATTGCCCGTGCTGTTCACGCCGGTACAGTGGCCCGTGATTGCGAAAGTGCTACGGCTTACACCGCGGCAACGTGCGGTGGCGGAGTTGCTATGTGCGGAGTATTCGCAAAGGGACATTTCACAGCGGCTGAAAGTATCGGCTAATACCGTCAGGACGCACCTGCGGGCGCTCTACGCGCGGCTCGGCGTTCGATCACGAGTCGGTGTGGTTATCCGATTGATTATGGCGGAACGAGAGAGCTGGCGGTGCCGCCAGTGACGCTATGCTCAATCCGACGGCATGGTTGCGGAGTGTCGGCATACACATTGTGCGCTTGCCGCAACTAGTCGGCGTGACGGAAAGGCAAATTGGCGCGGCATGCCCGCGCTTATAGCTTGGGCGTGGCACCTACGGCACCAATGGCACCGATAAGTCCATGGCAACTGGGGCTGGTTCTGCTATGTCCGATGTGGTGGCCCTATAACCAAAATACGGACGTAGAGTGCTCGTTCCGTATCGTTGGGCCATCGTTCGCGAAAGCGATGACAAACCACAAATTGTCTTGAAGTCAGGGCATGCTAAGGGTATAGTGACTATTAGATCATCTTGATTCCGGATGTGCGTCGTCGTGAACGGTTCTGTGATCGTCGACTGAGGAAAGAGGTGATTCCGAATCGATGTGAGGCTACGCCTCAGTTTCTAACACTAGAGCTGCGTCCACAGGTCGCATCGTCGGAGCAGATCGATCTGAGGAGGTAGTACGTGGCCGATGAAGGGCGTTCCTTCATCCCGGCTATATGACAAGGAGTTACTGGAGAAGGAGGTATTCGATGAAGGTAGGTATAGTGGTGTTGGGGGTGTTTTTGCTTGCGAGCGCCGCGCTGGCTGATACGATCAGCCCGTGCGCCGTCGGCCCGGCTGCCATGTCGCCCGCCGTGCGCGGCACGCTGGGAAATCCGTATGACGAAGTCCAGCAGTACGGCAGCGCCGCCCAGGATTTCGAAACGGCGTATGACGCCTACGACATCTGGGTGGTTTCCGATTTCACGACTTACGAAGATTACTACTGCGAGACGGTTACTGCCCTGGGCTTCACTAACGGTGGCGTCGATGGCGTCGGCGCCAATTTCCACATCTACGATGGGTTGCCGTGGGCCGGCGGGTCCATCGTAATGTCGGCCTCGGGCGGCTATGACACGCTGTTCTCGGCGGGCTTGATTGGCGCCGATTTCGGACACCAACTGCTGCCGGCGGGCAGCTACTACATGGTTTTTCAGTCGGTTCGTGAGTTCGGAACGAGCGGTCAGTCGTACATTTACCAAACGTCGCTGGGGAATAACAACGACTACCAGTGGAACCCCGGTGCCGGATTCGGGTTTAGTACGACGCCCATCCTCGATGCGGACTCGAACCCCATTGACGTTAATTGGCAGCTCGTGGTGACGCCCGAGCCGTCCAGCCTTCTGCTGATCGCTGTTGCCCTGCTGCTTCGTCGGCGCTAATCTCGATTCAGTTCGATCTGTAATAATCCCCTTGCGGTCCGGCAGGTTATCTTGCCGGACCGCTTGCTTCATGCATCGCGGAAGCGGGCAATTTTTCTGCTTCCCCCAGCGCTTGCCGGTCTTCTCCGCCCATACGTCCCATCGCGGAAGCGGGCAATTTTTCTGCTTCCCCCAGCCCCTTACCGCGCCCCCATGCGCTTCGCCGGCGCTTTCAGGAGCTGCTCGCGAATGGCCGCCAGCAGCACCTCCGGCTCGCTCATGCGCCCCGGCCCGATCGCCCGGCACGCCAGCCAGCCGTCTTCAGGACCGACGAACAAGAACCCGGCCTCGCGGAGCCAGGCCACGTTGCGCCGCACGGCGGGGTGCTGCCACATGCGCTCGTTCATCGCCGGCGCCAGCATAACGGGGCTGTCCGCCCCCAATAGCAGCGTGCTTACCAGATCATCCGCGATGCCGCTCGCCAGCTTGCCGATGACGTTCGCCGTGGCCGGTGCGACGACGACCAGGTCGGCCGCCTCGGTCAGCCCCAGGTGACGCATGTGGATCTGCTCGCCCGTGTGCCACATGCTGGCATTGGTGTACACGGGCCGGCCGGTCAGGCCGCGAAACGTCACCTCACCGACGAAGCGCCGCCCGTTGCGGGTCAACGCTACCGTGACGCCGCAGCCTAACTGTACAAGCTGTGAAACAAGAACCGCGGTCTTGTAGGCGGCGATCCCTCCGCTGATGCACACCAAGACCTCGTAGCCGGCCAGCGGCTGACCGTTTGCAGCGCCCGCGGGCACGTTGCCGCCGGCCTGCGACTCGTTATCCCGGGCGGGCAATGCCGGAGGCCTCATAATCGATGGCGATCTTATCGTTCACGATCTCATCGATGACGATTTCCATGGTGGTCTTGCCGGTTGGATCCACCAGCGGGCGGGAACCCTGCATGAGTTCCAGCCAGCGCTTTTGAATCAGGGCGGTGAGCTTGAACCGGCCGCCGGCCTTACGGATAAGGTCGTCGTTCTGCAAAGGATTGATCATTCCCGATCGTTCTCCTGCTGGATGATTTCGATGACCCGCTGAACCGAATCCTCAAGTATATCGTTAGTGACGAAATGATGGTAGAGGCCGCTGGCGCGGGCGTGAGCGATTTCATGGCTCGCCGTGGCCAGCCGGCGGGCCACTTGCGCCTCGGATTCCGTTTGCCGGCCTTCCAGGCGCGCCTGCAGCGTCTCCATCGTTGGCGGCAGGATGAAGATGCGGACGGACTCGGGCGCCTGCTGCGCAATCTGGGCCGCGCCCTGTATGTCGATCGCGAGAATGACAATCTCGCCGCGCGCCAAGGCCTGCTCGACCGCGCGGCGCGGTGTGCCGTAGCCCTGGCCGCAATATTCGGCATGTTCCAGTAGCTCGCCCGCCGCAACCATCCGGTCGTACTCCGCCCGTGAGATGAAGTGGTAATCGCGCCCGTCAACTTCGCCTTCTCGCGGCGGCCGAGTGGTGGCGGACACGGAACAGCGGCTGTTCGGCAGCGCGCGGAGCAATTCCCTGCAAATCGTGCTCTTGCCGGCGCCGGAAGGGCCACTAATGACGACCAGTTTGCCGCGTTTCTTATCCGCCATGGGCTGGATTATGGGCCCCAATGGGCAAGCGGTCCACCGCCGCGCGCCGGCCCGCCAGCCACGCGGCCACGTCGCGGGCCGCGGCCGGCCGCCCGAGGGTGCGAGCGGCTTGCGCCATCTGCTGCCGCGTGGGCCCGTCTGCCAGCCGCTCGAGTGCGTCCGCGAGCGGGCGATGGTTCGCCTCGGCGGTCTTCTGATCATCGATCAGCACAGCCGCGCCCGCATCGACCAGCACCTTGGCGTTCGCATGTTGATGCCGGTCCTTGTGATAAGGATATGGCAGCAGGATGGCCGGCTTTCCCAGAGCGGTAATCTCGGCCAGCGTCGAAGCTCCGGCCCGCGACACGACCAGGTCGGCGGCGGCCAGCGCAAGCCACATTTCGTGCATGAAAGCGACCACGCGGACCGACCCGCGCGCCTCGCTTGTGCCAGTGCCATTGAGCAGTGTGGGGCCGTAAGCGCGGCGAGTTTCGGCTTCGTCCGCAGCGCCCGTCAGGTGCAGAAGCTGCCAGTCGGGATGTTTGGCCTGGAATTCAGGCCACACGCGGCAGACCGTCTGATTGACGGATCGCGCGCCTTGCGACGCTCCCGTAACCAGCAACAGCGGCCGATTCGGATCAAGCCCAAGGCTCCGTCGCGCATCGCCCGCGTCAATCGGTCGCGCGAACTCTGCCCGGATCGGACAACCCAGAACGTGGCAGTGCGTTCGCTTTGACAGGTATCTGCGCGTGACATCCCATTGCAAAACAGCCAAATCGACGCGGCTGGCGAGGAAGCGATTGGCGCGTCCCGGTATCGCGTCGGGATTGAGGATCGCCGTGCGGATGCCGAGTCGTCGTGCCGCGGCGACCGGCGGCCCGGCGGCGTAGCCACCCAGGCCGAGGACGGCGCGCGGTTGATGGTCCTTGAGCCAAGCAGAAGCGGCCGCGACATTCTTGAACCAGGCCGACAGAAACGCCGGAATTCGCCAGGGCCGGACGGTCAGCGGACGCACCGTTTGCTGCACCTGGCCGTAAGGCGTTCGCGCCAACAGGTCGCGATCGAGCGCCCGCGTAGTAGTAAAGAAGGTTACAACCGCGTCGGGTTCGATAGCTCGCAGCGCTGCGGCCACGGCCAAGCCGGGGAACAAGTGCCCGCCGGTTCCGCCACCAGCGAGGACGTATTCGTTCGGACTGTTCATAGGGGCATAGTGGGGGCAAGAAGGCAACAAGGCAACCCGGCGGCGGCGCAACGGACGGCGCGACGGCTGCAAGAGTGTTCGGGAGCCTGAAATGGCACCTCGGATGAAAACTGGTAAGGTATGTTCCGACTTTTTGCCGTACATGCGAGTTTGGGCAGATGTTCCTGATCTTCGGACGGCGCCCTTCGGAGCGCTTGAGTGCCCGCCGACCCCGTGCTGGAGAGCCGAGATGTTGAAGTACGTTGTTGCATGCGTCGTCGCGGCCGGATTGTGCTTAGCCGCCAATCAATCGCGCTCGTCCACGGAAACGCCGCGCGGCGCGCAGCCCGCGACGCGCCCGGCGTACACGCTTGACCAACTCGCATGGCTGGCCGGCCGCTGGGAGGGTGAGTTGTCGGGAGAGCGTATGGAGGAACATTGGTCCGCGGCCGAGGGCGGCCTGATGATGGGGATGTTTCGGCTGATGAGCCGTGATGGTCAGACACGGATGCTCGAACTGGAAACGCTGCGCCAGACGGCTACGGGGGTCGAGCTTCGGTTCCGGCACTTCGCGCCCGATCTCGAGCCGCGCGAGGAGAAGGGGCAAACGCCGACACTAATTTTGACTGAGCTGACGGAGCAGCGCGTGGTCTTTGAGCCGCCGCCCGCTGCTGAGCAACGCCCCGGTACGCCGCGCCGCCTCATCATGCTGCGCTCCACGCCCGACCTGTACCGGGTGCAGGTGATCGTCATGCGCGACGGCGAGGAAAAGCTGCTGTTCGAGGCGGAGCTGCGGCGGGTGAATGCGGTGTCGCCTGGTGCGGTGCGTGCGATTTTTAAGGGGCGTGCGGCAATCCGCGAGAATGGGCGATACTGGACTTGAACCAGTGACCTCTTGCATGTCGAGCAAGCGCTCTAGCCAACTGAGCTAATCGCCCGTGCGTTCCCATAAGGGATGATCGTCGCTTAGGCGGAAGCTGTCAAGCGGTTCCCGTGACGCGCGGCGGCGTTTGATTTGCGTTCGTTGCCTACGATTTGAACACTTCCTGAGGAACCTGAAAACCCTGGCCTGTGAGCGGCCCTCGATGTCATCCAACGTCCCGAATAAACCGCCTGGCGTCCCCGACGGCCCGCCTCAAGCAGCCGCACCTTGGGTGCGCCTGCAATGTGACGGCGAAGAAGGGCCGACCTCGCGCACCGTCGCGGCCAGCGTCGTGCTTATCGGCAGCCGCCGCGACTGCGACCTGCCGGTCACGCATCCCAACGTCTCCAAGGTTCACTG
>JAGPEO010000212.1 GCA_018056925.1 Phycisphaerae bacterium | reverse complement strand
CTGACTGACATGCACGACCTGCTCGCGCGACGCAGCCCGAGCGAGGTGGATCGCATCGGCGGCCCGCAGGGCAACCTCGCCTCCGCGGTGGCCCGCATCGACGCCGCGGCCAAGCATCTGAACGAGGTGCTCGGCGATCCGGCGGTAAAGAGCCAGCTTCGCGAGACGATCGCGAACGCCCACAAGATGAGCGAGGACGGCAAGGTCTTCACAGCCAACCTGCGCGCCAGCTCGGAAAAAGTGGATGAGGTGGTAGAGCGGGTGCAAACCGTGGCCGCGAAAGCGGAGACGACGGTCGACCGCCTGGACTCCGAGGTGACCACGCTGGCGCGTGACGCGCGCGGCTTCCTCGAGCGGGCGACGCGCTTGGCGGAAACGGCCAACGAAATGGCGGCGGCCATTCAGCAGGGCGAGGGCACGCTGGGGCGTCTGCTGCGCGATACCAAGCTCTACGAGTCAATGGTGCTGACATTCCAACGGGTTGCGCAGGCGATGGAGGAATTCCGGCTAATGGTGGTGGACTGGCGCGACAAGGGAAAGATTCGCGTAGCATTCTAGTCTAGTTGCGCGCCCGCGTGCGCCGATGCTTGAAAGCGCAGGTTCAAGCAGTGCGGGGTAAAGAGCGCAGGGCGTGCCGCCTCAAAACGGATCGAAGCCGGAAAGGAAGCCGAATCTCAAGAGATTTTCCCAGTAGGCCATTTTTTCCGTAGACGGAAAATCGCGGCGATTTGGAAAATCAGCCGGATCCGGTGACCCTTTCTGGCGGTTAGGGGGCGGATCGTAAGGGCGTGGATCCATCGCCCCTCGCTGGCGGGCTGAGGGGCGCCGCCGCTCCGGTCCGCGCCTCATCCGCCTTCGCCCGCGGGTTTCCGCTCCTGATCGCCAGGAGCAAGCACGCTGCCACCCACGTCAGTGCGCCCAGAACCACTAGTTCGGGATGCTTAGCCAGCCCGTCAACCGAGTCCCCCGCCTGCCGGAACAGTACCAGCGTCAGCAACATCGCCGCGCACCCGGCAATCCTTCTGAACACCGACGATCGCGGCTGGATAAGAACCGCACATAACGCCACCACGATGATCAGCTCTCGTCCGAGCGGAAAGACTGCGATCCCGAACGTCATTCCGCGCACCACGTTCGCCAGCAGCCCCCGTGAAAACTTCACCTGCGTGCCAGATTCGGTCGCCACGAGGGAAGTCTCGCCCGCCCCCGGCGACATGAGCTGCCCCTGCGGGCACGACACCCACACGTGCTTCAGATCGCAGACCAGATGTGCCTCATACCCCATCCGCCGCAGCAGTGACGCCGCGACCACCGCCCGCCCGTCGCAATCCTCGCGCCCCACCGCCAGCACCTCGGAAGTGCTCGGCAAGTAATCGACCACCCCCCACGTATCCCAATCCCACGCATAGGGAATATGCCGGTATACGACGTCCTCAACCGTATCGAGCACCGCCTCGTCCGGCCGCGATATCAGCCAAACCTCGTGCGCCATGACGGAAAGCCCCGGCAGCTCCGGCTCAAGCGCGCTATCCATATCCCGCAGTCGCTGAATGTGTCGCGGCAGCAGCCAGAACTTCGGATAGAGCGTGAGAAGCAGGACCAGACCGAAAGCGGCCAGCTTAATCGGCCCGCGCACGTACCACGGCCAGCCATTGAGCGTGCTCCAAATCCGCATTCAAACCTCCGAATTCGGAAGGCTGAGCAAAGGCGCACGAGCGCTTCAGCGCCTGGGCCCAGGCCGCCTTGATCACTTTATCACTTTATCACCTTATCAACTCACCAGCCGGGGGGCGTCCTCTTCAATGCTCCTTCCCCTGGTACGTCCCATCCACCGTGCTGACACGCACCTTGTCGCCGACCTTGATAAATAGCGGCACCATGATCGTGCGCCCGCTCGCCAGGCGGGCTTCCTTCATCACGCTGCTGCTCCCGCCGCCGTGAGACGGCGGGGCCGTGTCGACGATCTCCATCGGCAGCGACGGTGGCAGTTGCAGCGCCATCGGCTGCCCCTCGACTGTAAGGAAGCGGTACGACTGCTCCTCCACCAGGAAATCGCGCCCATGCCCCAGCAAGTCGTCGCTCACGTTGAACTGGTCGTAGCTGGTCAGGTCCATGAAGACGCGCTCGCGGCCGGACGCGTATAAGTACTGCATCTCCCGGATTTCGCTGGGTACCTCGTCCAGCGTGCCAAGCTGGTCCAGCGTGCGTTCGGCCTGCTTACCGTCTTTGAGCGAGCGCAGCTTTACGTGTACCGTCGGTCTCTGCTTGCCGGCCTGGACCACCTGGAAGTCGATGATGCTGTACAGGTGCCCCTCGTGCCGGATCACCATGCCCCTGTGGAGTTGCGCCGTCTGCGACATAGCCGCTTCTCCCGTAACACACCCGAGTTTAGTGTCTCGCACGAGCCGCAAAATGTCCAGCTTTTCTGCGGCGCGGCACCTCGCCTGGGCGGGATGATGGAAAACCTGGCGACCAGGTGCGTGCTCCCTGTTCATGACGTATTACGAACGCCGCGCCCCCGAAAAACACATTACAGCCGCCTAATTTGTGCCTTAACTCCCTGTAATCTCGATTTCAGAATTGATTCAGTTGCGCACGATACACAGATATGTGCGTGGTGACCGACCGGCGGCCGCCTTCGCCATCAGGGAGAAATGAGGAGCCTGGAAATGCCCACCATAACGTTGCCCGCAGCAATGCGGCTCAAACGTTTGTTCGAAAGAGCCCAACTGGAAGAGAACGATTCCGTGCGGCTGCGCGCAACAACGCATGGCCTGGAAATGTTCTTCGATAGCCCGCGGCCCGGCGATGATCGCGTTGTGTACCGAAACCGGACACTGTTCTTGCTTGATCCGCCCACCGCACGCCGCCTGGCCGGACGGCGTATTGACCTGGAAGTGACCGAAGCCGGCGAAGCCCTGGTTGTAGCGTAGGTCTTTCCGTGCCCTGACACCGGCGGCCGGTTGAGTGTGCCGGTGACGCGGTCGCGGTGCTGCCAGAGATAGTGCCGCTGAAATCGAGACGGCTGCGGGAGTGCGAGACAGACCCTGGGGAGACTGAATTGACCCGCCTCAACGTTTGGGCTTGGCCCCACCTTCTGACGCGCGGCGCCGCCGCGGCTTGGCGCGGTCCTCCAACATTCGGCGCAGAGCGGCGGCATTTCGCAGCGCGTGGCCCTGCCAGTCATTGTTGAAGTAGGCGAAAACGTCTACGCCGGCCGCCTGGTATTCGCGAATCTGGGCGGCCTGCGATTGCAGGAAGGTCGCGCTGTAGCCGCCGCCCTCCTCTGGCCCGCCATGATAGCGCAAATACGTCCAGCCGGCCGTCAGTAGCCGTGGGTGCTCAAACTTGTCGTGAATGCACAGCGCGGCGCCGTATTTCCGCAAAATGCGATAGATAGTGTCACATAGCCAACTCGGGTGCCTGAATTCAATCGCCCAGCGCCGCCGGTGCGGCGCTGCAGCCAGAAACTCTTCCAGCCGATCGGCAGCGACGCCCCACTGCGGCGGCAACTGCACCAGAATCGGCCCGAGGTGCGGTTTGAGCCGCTCGGCGCGTTCCAGAAATGGCCGCAGGTGACTGGCCGGGTCCTTCAAATGCTTGAGGTGAGAGCCGAAGCGGCTGTATTTCAGCGCGAAGCAGAACCCGTGCGGCGCTTGTGCGCGCCAAGCGTCGAACGTAGCAGCCTGAGGCAGGTGGTAGAAGGTGTTGTTGATTTCGACGGTATCGAAGGCCGCGGCAAAGAAAGTAAACCAGTCCTTCTTCGCCATCTTCTCAGGGTAAAAGATGCCGCGCCAGTGGTCGTATTGATAGCCCGACGTGCCGATTCGAATTTCGGCTTGCTTCGCCATGATTCCAGCCCAAGACGAACCGCGTCAACTGCTGCGGGCGTCCGTGTGAGCGTATCACGCAATCAGCACTGAGAACTTGGCTCTGTGTTACAATTCTGTAATTTAACGCCGCAGCAAAACGAAGTGTTGTAAGAACACCAGCACGCTGTATCATCGAGCTTACGGACAGTGGGCCCATGTCGCCGGGCGGTCCGCCGAAGTTCCGTACGGCAAGGAGCTCGAGGAAACAATGTCGGCGTGCAAGTCAGCAACGTTTCCAGGCGAGGCTGACAGGTCCGTTGCAGACCGGGACCTTCAGCTACTGCGCGAAGTCGTTGCCGTCAGCAATCAGGTGGAGGACTTCGAGCACGCGCTCCATCTGGCGCTGCCGGGTATTGCACAGCGTTACTCCTGCGCCGTGGGGCAAGCCTTCCTCATCCCGGACGACCCCCCTGCACGTTTGCTTTTGTGCGGCGCCTGCTATGAATCCACTCCTGGGCTTCTCGCGAAGGTGCGCACCCCGGATGCGCTCGACCTCGAAAGCGTCGGCTACTTGCGCCCGATCATTGATCGCGGCGAACCGCACTGCACTACCGCGTTTGAAGACGCTCTCGGCGGCCGCGGCCGGGACGCGCGTGAGGCAGGATTAGCATGGGTGCTGGGGGTTCCGGTAATTGCCGGCATGAAGACAGTGGCGCTATTGGAGTTCTTCGCGGTTCAGCCAATTGAGCCTGAGTGCGGCGTCCTGGACGCAGTCGCGCCTCTTGGCGTTGCGCTCGGACGTGTGCTTGAGCGTCAGCGCACCCGGAGCGCGACGCGGCGCAATGAGCGATTGGCGTCCGTGGGCACGTTCGCCGCCGGAATCGCTCACGAACTGAACAATCCCCTGACTTCAATGCTGATGAACGCTCGCCTCGCCCTGAAACACGACTACCCCAAAGAACGCTTGCGCGAAATCCTCGACGAAATCGCGGCCGACACCGAGCGCTGCGCCAAAATCGTCAAAAACCTGGTCAAGTTCGCCCGTCAGGAACCGGCCGAGCGTTCCCCGGTTAATGTTTCTGAGCTGATTCGGCGCGTGGTGGCTGTTGCGCGGCGCGCGGCCGAGAGACCCTCTGTGCTCTTCGAGGTCGACATACTGGAACCGCTACCGGTCGTCATGGCAGAGCCTAGAGCGATCGAGCAGGCGCTGGTAAGCGTCGTCAGTGGCGTGCTGCACGACGGCGACAGTCGCCGGACCGTACGGCTCCAGGCTCAGGAAACCGGCGGCAAGCTGCGCATCTGCGTATCTGCAGGCCCTTCGCGGGACCTCGCGACGAATCAGGCTGGCGCGACGGAAACTGCTAACGACAGCGCCGGCTCCGCCTACGAGATGGCCGGCGGTATTATCGCTGAGCACGGCGGCGCAATTACTATTGACAGGCGGCCTGGGGGCGGCAATAGGATTACAATTGAACTACCCGTTGCTGGGCAATCGCCCGGACGAGCGACCGAATGACACACCGCGGCACGGTACACATCGTCGACGACGACCCCTCGATTCAGCGCAGTTTGCGGCGGCTGCTGGAATCCGTCGGTTTGAATTCCGAGTGTTACAGTTCCGCCCAGGACTTCATCGAGCGCCATAACGCGGACTCAGCAGGTTGCTTGTTACTCGACGTGCGCATGCCGGGACTGAGCGGTTTGGAACTTCAGGACCATCTGCGGTCAGAAGCCTGTATGTTGCCGATCATCTTCGTAACGGGTTACGGCGACGTGCCCATGACGGCCCGCGCGATGAAGGCCGGTGCCGTCGATTTCCTTCAGAAGCCCTTCAATGAGCAGGAGTTGCTGGAGGCAATCGAACGCGCCTTGGCCCGCAACTGCCAGATGCGGCAGGAACAAGCCGAGCGGCGCAAGGTCCAGATGCGCTTGCGATTGCTTACGCCGCGTGAGCAGGAGGTCCTCGAGCGCGTCGTGGCCGGCAAGACCAACAAGGAGATTGCGGCGGAGTTTGGAATTACTGAAAAAACGATTAAGGTGCACCGCGCGCGGGTCATGGAAAAAATGCAGGCCGACTCACTCGCGCAACTCGTTGTGCTGGCACAAGTTGCAGGCGTTAGTTCGCCTAACGGCCTACCCGTCTAGGTACAACACACAATTTCGCCAGCGCGTTTTTCGTGCCACACTATGCCAATACATGGGCGGCGTTGAGCGGACACAACCGTAACCTGGTCCCGGCGAGGGCCGGACGACATGAAATCCGGCCGGGCCGCTTGACGCCGAAGAACAGGTGTGGGTCGAGCTGTAATGACGCCGTTGACATACAGTCACCAGCAGCAGTTTGTGCCGAGCGAACGCCGCCAGACCATGACTGAGCTCTTTCTGTTAGTCGCGGCTATTATCACTTGTTCCGTGCTCAGTGTTCTGGCCTACCTGCTAGTACAGTGGTTCTGGTTCTCAAACTGGCGCTAAGGTCGCCGGATGACTGCTGCCCGTGGTTTTTGTTTGCGAACCGGCTTGGAGTGCGAATCGCGGGTCACGACCGGCACAGATCCGTCGAGACCGCTCGCAAGCCGGACTTGAATGCTCACCGGCCCGCCGGCTCTGATGCTGGCGGCCGGCAGAGATAAGTGTCTGACGACTGGGGCGGCCGAGGTCCCCGGCCCCTTCTTGACCCGAAGGGGCCGGGGTTTTTGTTCCGCGCTTCGATATATCCGACCAAGACCATCGATTTCAAGCGCTGTTCGCGAACATCTCGTGAGTTGTACATCATCAGAACAGCTAACTAGAATAAAATATTTGGTTAGATTAACCCGCGTTCGGGCGGGGATCTGCGAGCCGAGGAGTCACCGTGCCGCGTGAGCCGCTGAAAATCCCTTTTCGTGTTGACGGGCTTTCAATTCTGAATTTCAACGGCGAAGTCGACCAGGCCCTCGAGCCGGCTCTTCCGCCGGACGACCTGCGCCGCCTTTACCGGACCATGCTGGCCAGCCGGCGCTTCGACGAACGCTGCCTGCAGCTCCAGCGACAGGGCCGCATGGGAACGTATGGACCCTCCAAGGGTCAGGAGGCGGCTTCGCTGGGCGCGGCTTACGTCCTGCAGCCGCGCGATTGGATGTGCCC
>JAGPEO010000211.1 GCA_018056925.1 Phycisphaerae bacterium | reverse complement strand
GCGGTTGCCAATCATCCAGCGGAGTGTAATCGATCCGAACCCGCGAGCAATCCGCAACACCGGCGCGGCGTACGTTTACCCGCCGCGCAGTGTAATCGATCCGAACCCGCGAGCAATCCGCAACGGATCATTCGCGAGGTACGACCGCGCTACGAGTGTAATCGATCCGAACCCGCGAGCAATCCGCAACCATGAGGCCGCAGAACGCTGGTTCGGCGATAGTGTAATCGATCCGAACCCGCGAGCAATCCGCAACAACTTGGGGCAACGTGTGGTACGGCGTGGCAGTGTAATCGATCCGAACCCGCGAGCAATCCGCAACATCGAGCTGCTAGTAACGGGATTGGAACAGAGTGTAATCGATCCGAACCCGCGAGCAATCCGCAACACGAGCCGCTGATCTTCGGCACGGCCCCCTAGTGTAATCGATCCGAACCCGCGAGCAATCCGCAACCGCGCTGGCGATATGCCTGGCAGCAGGTGAGTGTAATCGATCCGAACCCGCGAGCAATCCGCGACATCCCCGACTAGTACCCCATCTGTGCAAATCTGTGAAATCTGAGGAAAAAACGCCTCCACAGATTGCACAGATCGACACAGATCAGACCAGCGCGAAACAGCCCAGTCCCGGGGCAGTCACCTATTTCGCCCGTTGCGTTCGAGCATCGCGGGCCACTGGTTACGACGACGAGGCTTTGGCGCTACTCCTGGACAACGCGCCCCGGCTCTGCTGGTTGAGCGGACCCGCCGGCACCTCTTGATCCCTCGATCCTTTGATCCCTCGATCCCTCGCGACGTTTGGCGCTCTTGGCGTCTTCGCGGTTGCCTTAGCTGAAAGCCGATGGGTGATAGCGGAAAGCTTTCCTTATCACCCTAACACTTTATCACTTTATCACCCAAAGCAGCGTCTCCCCGCCAGTGGCGCGCAACCACGCACAATCCGCGGACTTTGGCTGAGCGTTGACCGCTGCACGCCTGACATCCCTCTAGAATCAATAGAAAACATCGCGCCCGCGCGCAGAAAGGCACCCACTATGCGGCATTCGAAATGTCCCCCCTACTCACCTGTCACCTATCAACTGTCTCCGCGCGGCCGCCTTTGTCACCTGTTCGCCCCTCACCTATCTCCTCTCTTCGCGCAGCGGCGCCTCAGGTTATCAAAATCGAGTGCACATAATCCAAGAGTATCTGATCGCCTGCCCCCAAGACGCGATCCCACACGGCTTTTTATCAGACCGCTTGAGCACCTGAGGTGGCGCCGCGCCCAGCCGCCGCCGCTCGCGCCAGAACTATTCACTATCCCCCCTACCACTATCCACTATGCGCCGCAGGCCACTGACTCGGCCAGGCTGAGCAGTAGTCCTTTCCATTTCTTGCACAATTCCGGTATTTCGTACTGCATCAGATCCGCCAGCAGCACCAGGTCGCGCGCCTCCAGGGCGTCGCGCAGGTCACGCAGCCGCTCGACCAGGTCGGCCAGGCAATCGGCCACTGTGCCGCTTTCAATGCTGACCTGCAACAGGTTGCGCCCCACCAAGGCCCCGCTTTGCAGGACGACGTTCCGGCAGTTCTGCCAGGTCTTCAGAAAATCACCGATCCGCCGCACACCCTCCGCGCTCTGCCCCGCATTCAACTGCCGGGCGATTTCGGCCAAAGTATCGGCCGCCCGCTCCATCTCTTCGGCCATGGCACGCAGGGCCGCCACCGCCACCGTCGAACGGTCCGCGCTTTCCAGGTCCACCTGCACGTCGGGCAGCAACGGCTGCGACAACTGCACTTCGAGCTGCTGTTCCAGGTAATCCTGGCCGTCCACGGCCACGCCGACGACCAGCCGCTGCGGGTCGAGCAGGGCGCGGGCCTGGTCGATCACGTCCTGAAGCGTGCAGCCGGGCGGGAAACTTCGTTGCAGCAGTCGGCCATCCAGCGTCACGAGCATGATTGTCTCCGCAGCCGGGTCAAACGTGTCCGTGGAACGAACCGCATCCGCGGTGCGAGCCGGCCCGATGCGAGCCCGCCCCATGCGAGCCAACCGGTCCGAGCCCGCCGCGCCGGCAAGGACAAACGTCCGAGCGGCCACCGATCCGAGCCCACCGCGCCAGCAAGGACAAAACTCGGCTGCCCTCGCGAGCGCTTCGGGGCCGCCTCCTGCGCGTTCTGCGCGCTCACCTCGTCCCGCACGCGCTCCGGGCGCGCAGGTCGGTTGTGGGCACAAGCCTCTGGTTCTATCGGTCTGTCGGCGCGCGGCTTCTCAGCGAAAACGCGGCGAGACGCTCGAAAACCGTGCCTGCCCGGCTATGATTGCGGCCCATGAGCGCTCGACGGCCGGCCTGGCTCGAAAACTGGCTCGCACGGCACCGCAGCCGCCTTTCATTCTGGCTGCACATGCTCGGCATCCCGCTGGCAGTGGCCGGCTGCCTGCTGGCACTTTGGCAACTGGTGCAGTGGCGCTGGGACTTGTGGTGGCGGCCGGTGGCGCTGATAGCGGCCGGCTACGCCCTGCAAATTATCGGGCACCGGCACGAGGGCAACGACGTCGGCGAATGGGCGCTGATTAAGCGCCTGCTGGGGCGGCCATACGTAGCGATTTCGCCGAAATACCGATCAGAACAAAGACAATAGCGCTGCCCGCCCGCACGCGCGCTGCCTTATCAGCGGAACGGTGCTCGATTAGAGGAGCCGTGCCGTCGATTAGAGGAGCCGTGCACTCGATTAGCGGAGTCGCTCGATTGGCGGAGCCCTGCGCTCGGCTGGCCGACCCTTGACGAGGTGGCTAACATGGGCGCGTCCGTGCACCTGCGAGCGCCGCGGCCGAGCGATGTTCCAACTGACTTTGCGGCCGGGCGTTTTTCGTGTGGGCAGGCCGGAAAGCGGAAGCGATGCGGCTGATAGTTCTGCAACAGGGCGCGATGATTGAGGACATCGTCTGCGGGGAGGAGGCGATCTACGTGGGTGCGCACGAAGATTGCCGGATTCGCCTGCAAGATCCGCGGATCGCGCCACGTCAGGCGGTGATCTACCCGCAAGGCTCGGGCTGGACAGTTGAGCAACTGGCCCCGGAATGCGCGATTCACGTGAACGACATGTCGCTGGCTGGCAAGAGCACGCTGAAGACCGGCGACGAGATTAGGCTGGCGGATTATGTCCTGCGTGCCTACCCGGAACACGTGGAGCAACCCGGTTTGGAGCTGGGCACGTCGCGGGCGCAATTGGAGCGGTTTATCGCGTCGCGCCTGCCACCCGGCACGGTGATAAAGAAGCCGACCGAGCCGCTCAACATCGCGCCCGAACAGGTCATGAAGATCGCCGAATTCACGCAGCGCGTCTCGCAATGCGAGCAGGTGACGGAGCTGATGGACGTTGCGCTGCAAGCCCTGTTGGTGAATTTTGCGGCGCAGCGGGTCTGGATGGGCGTCCGGCGGATGACCTACGGGGCGATGGAGTACGTTGAAGGCCGGCTGTTGACAGGGCAGCCGACCGACCTGCCGGAGATGGCCGACTGCCTGAAACCGCGTGTGCTGGACCGCATTCAGTACTTGCTGGTGCCGATCTTCAACCGCGAAGAGCGCAGCTCGGTCATGGCGGGGCCGCTGCGCGGGGGGGACGGCGCGCTGGGCATGATCTACCTGGATAGCGGCGGCAGCGGTCGCATGTACGAGGACAAGGACATGGACTTCTTCGTCCTGTTCTCGACGGTCATAGCCGCCCAGCTTGACGCGATCTTCAAACACATCGCCGCCAGCCGCGCGGCGCTGGTGGCGGGCGAAGTGGGCGTAGCGCACGTCATCCAGGCCCGGCTAACGCCGCGGAAGCTGCCGCAGTGGGAGAAGCTGCAGTTTGGGGCGTTCCGCGAGACGGGCCGCGAGCGCGCGAGCGACATTTATGACCTGCTGAAGCTGAACGATGGCACGGCCAACTTCATGGTGGCGCACACGGCGGTCAAAGGGGCGCTGCCGAGTTTGTTGATGGCGGAGGCGCAAGCGACGTTTCGGCTGGCGGCACTTCACAAAGACCCGCCGCATGTATTTCTGCGTTCTTTGAATTGGGTGCTGTACGACGGCGAGGATGATCACCCGCTCAACTGCTTTGTGGGAACGATCGACCCGCAGACGGGGCAGATTCGGTACGCTTTGGCGGGCGAGGCGCGGGCCTTCATCATCGGCAACCGCGGCGAAGAGCGGCGCCTGGGCACTCTGGAGCCCACTCCGCCTTTGGGCGTGGTGCGCTCGGCCGCTTATGCCCTGCTGCCGGAGCAGCTCGCGCCGTCCGAGACGCTGGTGGTTTTCACCCCCGGCGTGACTACGGCGCGTAACCGCAACAACGAAGTGTTCGGCGAAGAGCGGTTCATCAACATTCTCTGCGACGGCTTCGGTCAGCTCGCCAGCGCCATGTTAAAGGAAATGCTGACCGATCTGCGGAGCTTCACGGAAGGCGGCGTGCAGCCGGAAGACATCACCGTGCTGCTGGCGCACTTCGTGCGCGACTGAAGCCGCGGCCTCTTCAGCGCGCGGTCATGATGTGCATGCCCGCGGTTACCCCGCGATCCTCATAATGAGTGCTTAACCATTGCGCGAATTCGTCGGATGGCGTTCTCATTACGCCAGCCAGATCGGGCCGGGAAATCACAAATACGCGCGGCGGATTACGGCGCAAGTCATCCAGGGCGGATTCCAGGATGAACTGCACCCGTCTGCCGAGCTGGCCGACTTTTTCAAAGGTGGCGAAGCGCGCGGCACAGCGGCGATAGGCATAGCGGTAGGTCCCCGGGCTCCAGCCCCAGACGTAGATCGCCTCGTCGGAGCGCGCGTAGCGGCGAATTAGCGCGGCTTGCTGCTGCCAGGGAGGTTCTGCGGCATACTCGAGCGAGTACCAGTGCGATTTGCTGCGCCAGCAGCGGCCGATTTCAGTCGCAGTTCCCGAAACCAGGAGTGCCAGAACGTAGAGGTATGCCACGACAATTGCAGCGCTGCTGGGGTGTGCGGTAACGCGTCGCCCCAGGCCGGCACTTGAGGCCAGCAGATGTACAGGGTACAGCGCCAGCAAGCCTAGTGGGGCCAGCGCGGGGAGAAAGTGATGGCCGCGTCGCCCAGGACCGACGCATGCCAGATACGCCGCGAACACAAACCATAGCCAGAACAACTCGACGTATGTTCTGGACGGTGCATTAGAGGAATTTGCCAAACTGGCGGAAGCGGGCACCGTGCGGCGCCGCCGTTCTACGAGTGCCGCAGTCAACCGCCAGACAGGGCCGATCACCGCCGCGACAGACACCCCACCCAGCGGAACCAGGGCTGGGCCGAAGACATGCAATGCCCGGTCGACGCGCAGGTATGTGGCGTCGTTGGCCTCAAAATAAACCCTGTTGAAGACCGCTACCGCGTGCCAAGCTTCGACCACGGCCCCCTGCGCAGCCAGTGCCGCCAAGGCTAGCGCCGGCGCTATGCCGCAACCGGCCGCGAATAGAAGAACCGCTTTGGCGCTCGGCCTGCACTGGCCAGGCGAAGCGTTGCCTCGCGCCCTGCGGTAGTGCGCCGTCAAAAGCGATATAGTCAGGTGCACTCCGATCCCGGCCGCCGCCGCCAGCCCGGACTGCTTGAATAGCGGCGCCGCTCCGGCCGCCAGACCGGCCGCTATCAGCCAAGGCCAGCGTCTGCGGCGCAGCCAGCACACGTAGCCACAGACGGCTGCGCTTTCGCAGGCCAGTACGAAGGTTTCAGTCCGGTTGGCGCCGCCCTCGTACATCGAATGCGGTAACAGCGCGCAGCCCGTCAGCGCTGCAATCAACAGAAGCGACGGCTGGTAAGCGGCCCGTGCAGTCGCGGTGAAAGCAATCAGTGCGACGGCCAGTGCAGTCGCGGAGATCAACACCTCGCCGGCGAAACCTTCGCCGCAGACCCAGAAACCGGCCGCATTGAGCCACCAGATGCCGGGAGGTTTGTTGTCCCAGATGTCAATGTATGGCCGTTCGCCCTGCGCGACACACCAGCCGTGCCAGGCGAACAGGTGTGAATCGACCACGTTTTCGCGCCAGTGGACGGCGGACTGATTGACAATGACCGTGGCGCCGACGAGCAGCGTGCAAACCAGCAACGGCGCGCGGCTGTAGCCGGCGTCCGGCGGGGAGCTTACTCGCGGTATTTGCCCGTTGCCCGAAGCCATTGCTCGATCAGCGGCAGCATCGCTCGCAAGGCCTGGCCGCGATGGCTGATGGCATGCTTCTGTTGCGGCGTCAATTCGGCGGCGGTCAGGCCCAATTCCGACACAACGAAAACGGGATCATAGCCGAAGCCGCCGGCGCCGCGCGGCGCGTCGGCGATGCGGCCCTCCAGCAGGCCGGTGCTCTCGGCCAAGATTTCGCCAGGCCGGGCAAGCGCCATGCTGCAGCGGAAGCGGGCCGTACGTTGTTGGGGCGGCACGCCGGCCAGGGCGGCCAGGAGTTTTCTGATGTTGGCCGCCGAATCCTGCTGCGGGCCGGCATAGCGCGCGGAGTGCACGCCGGGCGCCCCGCCCAGGTAGTCGACCTCGAGCCCTGAATCGTCGGCCAGCGTCGGCAGGCCGGTGGCCGCGGAGTAGTGCAGGGCTTTCAGGCGCGCGTTGTCGGCGAACGTGGCGCCGGTCTCAAGCGCGTCGGGGACGTGCGGGAACTCGGCCAAGCTGCGCCACAACAGCGGCAGCGGCGCGGCGATTTCCTGCAATTCGCGCAACTTCCCCGGGTTCTTTGTCGCGAGCAGCAGCTCATTCATATTTGGCACGGGGGCGATCTGTTTTGGCGGCGCTCGGCACCTGGACTACGAACGACTCGTACGGGACGCGCCTCTTCTGCCCGGTCGTGGGATCAGGAACGAGCTCGTTGACGCGCCTGCCGTTCTGGTAACTGACGGGAAACTGTTCCTGCAGTTTGAGCAAGCGCTGGTCGACAATCTTATTGCTCACCGTCAGCACGCCGGAGAGCGGATTGGTCTCTGACACAG
>JAGPEO010000210.1 GCA_018056925.1 Phycisphaerae bacterium | reverse complement strand
TTCTCGCACCTCCTGCGGTCGCCGTTGCACCGCCAGCGCAGAATCAATCCCTGCACCGCCAGCGCAAACGCGAAGCGCGCTTACGCGGCGCTGCTACCTCTTCAATTGTTGCCATCTCGAACGCGAAAGCAACAGAAATTGGCGGCCGCGGAGGTTTCCGCGTGCCGCCAATTCTGGTTATCGGCCGAGCGATTCTCTATGTCGGCCGGCGCCGGCCGTGTTTCGGGGCGTCTACGAACCGAACGTGATGCCCTGGGCCAATGGCAGCTCGGTGCTCCAGTTGATCGTGTTGGTCTGGCGACGCATGTAGGCCTTCCAGGCGTCGGAGCCGGATTCGCGCCCGCCGCCGGTTTCCTTTTCGCCGCCGAACGCGCCGCCGATTTCGGCGCCGCTGGTCCCGATGTTCACGTTGGCGATGCCGCAGTCGCTGCCGAGGTGCGACAGGAACGTCTCGGCTTCAAGCAGGTTGGTCGTGAAGATCGCGGAACTCAAACCCTGCGGGACGCCGTTGTGCAGCGCGAGCGCCTGTTCCAGGTCTTTCTCCGGCGAGCCGCCGGCCGAGCCGTAGCCAATGATGTACAGAATCGGGGCGAAGGTTTCTTCCTGAACGATGCGGAATTCGTTCTTGGCGGCCGCGATGCAGGGCTTGACGTAATGCCCGCCGGGGTAGGCCGGGCCGGAGAGCGGCTCGCCGCCGAAGAGGATTTCGCCGCCCTCTTCCTTGACGCGCCGGATGGCGTTCTGCATGTCTTCGACCGCTTGGTGCGTGACCAGCGGGCCCATCAGCGTGGAGGACTTGCGCGGGTCGCCGACCGGCACCGACGCGTAAGCCTTCGTCAGCCGGTTTACCAGGTCTTTGCGCACGCTCTCGTGGACGATGATGCGGCGCGTGCTGGTGCAGCGCTGGCCGGCCGTGCCGACCGCGCCGAACAGGATGGCGCGGACGGCCATGTCCATGTTGGCCGAGGGCGTAACGATAATGGCGTTGTTGCCGCCGAGTTCGAGGATTGTGCGGCCGAGGCGCTTGCCGACGACTTCGCCGACGCGGTAGCCCATCTGGCAACTACCGGTCGCGGAAACCAGCGGAATGCGCCGGTCGTTGAGGAGTTTCTCGCCCACGGTGCGGCCCGGGCCGACGACCAGGGAGAAGATGGCCGGGTCGACGTTGTTCTCTTCGCAGACCTGCTGCGCGATTCTGGTGCAGGCGATGGCGGTCAGCGGGGTCTTGCTGGCGGGCTTCCAGAGGGTGCTGTCGCCGCAGACGGCCGCGATGGCGGCGTTCCAGCTCCAGACGGCGACGGGGAAGTTAAAGGCGCTGATCACGCCCACGACGCCCAGCGGGTGCCACTGCTCGTACATGCGATGGCGCGGGCGTTCGGAGTGCATTGTCAGCCCGTAAAGCTGGCGCGAAAGGCCGCAGGCAAAATCGCAGATGTCGATCATTTCCTGCACTTCGCCGGCGCCCTCGGCCGCGATCTTGCCCATTTCAAGCGTGACCAGCGCGCCGAGTTCCTCTTTGTATTCGCGCAGGCGGACGCCGAGCTGGCGAACGATTTCGCCGCGCTTGGGAGCCGGAACCATGCGCCAGGAGAGGAAGGCTTCGTGGGCGCGGCCGACGATGCGGTCGTACTCGGCCTCGGTCACCTGCCGGACGGAGCCGATGTGCGAGCCGTCGATGGGCGTAATGACGTCGAGCGTGGGGCCGGAGCCGAGCCACTCGCCGCAGAAACCGCCGGGGTAGTTTTCGGAAATATTGAGCTTTTTCAGAATGTCGGTCATAGGGCACCTCCACGAGCCAGGATCAACAAACAGCAACAGCGCCGGCGTTATGGCAAGCGGCGCGCCGAACAAGGCAATTTAGCGTAGGGCGCGATCGATCGCCACGTGCGCGAGGACGCGACCGATCGCCATGTCGCCACGCGTGTGAACGCGATTGATGGCCACGCGCGCGAGATGGGGTGCTGGAAGGCTCATTTTTCCGCGTTTTTACGCGGAACTTGCCCGTCATGCGCGCTGGGGGCTCCCCACTTAACAACGGGACCACCCGGCGGGGCGAGTGGCGTGCGCCGTTATCCGGGCCCGGAGCGCGAGAAGCGGTTCGAGTGAGCGTGGTTTGGCTCGCGCGGCCGGGAGCCGCGATTCGGGTTGCGGACGGTTGGGGGCTGCCGTTATCCTACTGTTCTACTCCGAGACCGGCCTGCGGGGCGGTCTTCTTGCGAGTGCTTGGCCACGGCGGCGCCGAAGGATCGCTAAGAAACGATGACCACAGCGCACCCTGCTGTCTACGCCCCTTCCCGGTTCCAGTGGATTCACTCCACCCGGCTGCCCGTGATTCTGACCTCGCTGCTGGTGATCGGCATGCCGCGCGGCGTGCACCAACGCGCAGCGCATCTGGCCCGACAATCGGCAACTGGCCAGGAACATCGAGATGCTGGACCAACTGGAGCGGCAGGCCCGCGCGGCGCGCCCGGCGCCGCGCCCTTGAGGAATACGAACGGTTTGGAGCGATAATGGTGGTGTTTAGCGTTGATTTGCGGATCTGCCAGGCCCGCGCCGCCTGGGACGACGGATTGCGGCCGGGTATACTACGTTTCGGCGCCGAACTCGATCCGCGTGCCTGCGAGCAGCGCTGCGGTTCCAGAGGGCCCACGATTTTGGGTGCGCGTCGATGAGTACGGCAGTAACCACCCGCTATGCCCCTTCACGCCTCGAGTGGATTCACTCGACGCGCTTGCATTTGGTGGCGACGGCGCTGCTGGTCGTGTGCATGCCGTTCCTGATGCTGCGCGCGTACCTGCAGGACGCCATCGGCCGAGCTTCCGCGGCGACATTCCCGTTTATGGGCGTAGACGTGCCCTGGGTGCTGGTGGTCGCCTCCGTCGTAGGAGTGGGGCTGTTGGCGCTGCTGTGGCCCTATCTCAACCGCGGGCGGCTGGTGGCGGCGGGTATCGCCGTGCTGATGATCGCCTACGGCCAGTACATTAATGACTACTATTTCGGCCACGAGTTCTATGAACTGCAGTTGAACTGGCACTATTTCGCGTACATGTTTTTCGCGGTAATTCTGTACCGCGATCTGACGCCGCGCGGCTATAAGCCGGCCACGATCATCGGCCTGACCGTCGGGGTCTCGCTGGCGCTTTCTACTTTCGACGAGCTATTCCAAACCTTCGTCAACAACCGTTTCTTCGATACCGGCGACATATCCAAGGACGTCTGGGGCGGCGTGATGGGCCTGTTGCTGGTCTACAATGGTTCCAGCGAACTGCGCAGTTGGCTGCCACTGCGGCACCGGCGACTGTCGGAGTACTTCAAGTCTCCCGGTAGTATGATGCTGCTACTGGGCGTGACTTCGCTGGGGCTGCTGACATATTGCTCGCTGCTGAACATTGCCGACGAAATTCCGATCACCATTTACCTGACGATCGGGACGTTCGTGGTGACTTTCCTGATACTGCATCTGAGCCAGTTTCGACCCTGGCGCTGGGCAATGATAACCATCGCGGTTCTGGCGATCGGCGCACAGGCCTGGGCCCTGGTGCACTATCGCGACAGCGGCATGGTCTACTGGCGCCCCGGCCTGGCCGTTTACCGCGGCCTGGTGTGGCCATACTTCGATTTCGCCATATTGCCTAACGGCACGCTGCACCCGGCGACGAAGTTGCATGAATTCAATCCGCGCGACCGGGGATTCTTCCTGAAACAGTGCGCGGACATAATTCTGATCGGCGCCGGGCCGCACGGCGAAGGTGGCCACGGGTTCATGAGCAGAAAAACGCATTTTATGTATAACCCGAACACTAAACGCGGCTCGCAGGTGATAATTCAGCCCACGCCACAGGCTTGTGAAACGTTTAACCGCTTGAAAAAGGAAGGCAAAAACGTCCTCTTCGTCGTCAACAATGACTGAGTCTCCCGAACTGCGACCGGCCGGCAGCTCGCCCGGCGCGGTGCCTCGTCCGTGGCTGCACACCGTGGTCACCGGCGGGCTGCTGATCCTGTGGTGCGGAGTCATAATCTTCGCCATCATCACCTGGATAAACCCGCCCTGGCTGGCCGAAATGTCCCGGCCGGGCCGAAAAACCGAGGCCGACTGGTACTCGGCCGCCGGCGTCACGCGGCTTCGCAATAACGACTTCGCAGGGGCCATCAGCGCTTTCAAGCAGGCGCTGGCGGTCAACGAAGACACGCAAACGCGCGTACATCTGGCAATCGCCGTGGCGCGGAGCGGTCAGGTGGACGCCGGCGTTCGCCTTCTGGAGCAGGCGTTGCAGGAGAATCCGGGAAAGTTCCTGCGCGGCGTAATCCTGTTCAACATCGCTGAGATGATTTGGAGAAACCCAAATAATTACGAGGTGGCGAAAAGACTCTATCAGGAAGCCCTGGAGTGCGGCGCCGAGCCGGACAAAGTATACCGCCGTTTGGGGGTAATTCTGCTGTCGCAAAACAAGCCGCAGGAGGCGCTGGTTGCGTTCGAGAAGACGCGGCAGGCACAGCTCGACCTGACGCAGCCGTATCGCAACATGTTGCAGCGTGCCATGGAGGGCCTCAGCGTGGTCTCGACGGAAGAGCTTGAGGCCCAGGCGGCGGCCGGAATCACGGAAGAGGAGCTGCGGGCGCGTTACGATGTTCAGACGCTCCTTGCCGTGCAGCAGGAAGATAATCCCGAAATGTCGGAAACCCACAAAATGCTGGGGAACGTGCACGCCATGCTGGGCGACTTCGCAAGAGCCCAGCAAGAGTTCCAGGAGGCCTTGCGACTGTGGCCGGGCAATCAGGAGGCGGCCATCAACCTGGAGCGAGTAACTACGGTCATCCAGCAGCTAGCGAACCGCAAGGCCGCGGACGGCCAACCCGACCCCCATCCCTGAACGCATTGCGCGCCGCTGAGCGTGGAATAAAACGCTGGCGGCCGTAGTTGCCACTTTCGCTATGGTCGCTGTAATGCTCTCGACGATCGTCTGTCTGGGCCAGTTTTCGGCGGCCGATGGGGTGAATCAAATGCAACGACGGTATTCCGCTACCGGTTACGATATTACACCGCTGTCGCGCGAAGAGGTGCGGCAACTTGCGGCCAAGCTCGATCCGGAAACCTACCGCATCACGCAGAAGTCGGGGACGGAGCCGGCGTTTTGCGGCACGCTGTTGGACAACAAGCAGGAAGGGACCTACTGCTGCGCGGTTTGCGGGCTGCCGCTATTTTCTAGCGCGCACAAGTTCACGTCGGGCACAGGCTGGCCGAGCTTCTACCGCGAGTTCGACCCGCACCACGTTTCCCGGAAAACGGATCGCAGCGCCGGCATGATCCGGACTGAAATAAACTGCGCCCGGTGCGGCGCCCATCTCGGACATGTTTTTGACGATGGGCCTCCACCGACGGGTGAACGGCACTGCCTCAATTCGGTGTCGCTCAAGTTTTACGCCAAGGGCGAGGCGCTGCCGCCGGAAAGCAGGCCGGCCGCGCGGCCTGAGTCCGATCGCTCAACGCCGCCGGCCGCTCAGTCGGCGGGCGCCCCGAGCACGGATGCGAGTCGTGAGACGGCATATTTCGCGGGCGGCTGCTTCTGGGGCATCGAGCACTACTTTCAGCAAGGCCCGGGCGTAATTGACGCCGTCGCCGGGTACATGCAGGGGCACGTGGACCGCCCGACGTATAAGCAGGTTTGCAACGGGCGCACCGGCCATGCCGAAAGCGTGAAGGTGGTTTTCGACCCTCAGCGGATCACCTACCGGCGGCTGCTCGAGGCGTTCTTCAAGATGCACGATCCGACTGAGCTGGATCGGCAAGGGCCCGATGTCGGATCCCAATACCGCTCGGGCATCTGGTATACGAACGAACAGCAGCGGCGCGAAGCGGAGGCGTACATCGCCGAGCTGACGGCGGCCCGCGCGTTCGGCGGACGCAAGATCGTAACGCAGGTCGAGGCGGCCAAGACATTTTGGCCGGCCGAGGATTACCACCAGGATTACGTCGAGAAAACCGGGCGGGTGTGCCATGTTGCGGATCCGTGGCAGGACTTGCGTGACCGCGCGCAGCCAGCCGCGACGAGTCGTCCGTGAGGATCGCCTGCGGGATCGGCAATTCTTATCGGGTCGCCCGCACCACCGTTATGCTGATCTACATGTCTTAGTTGCCGATATCTACGATCAGAGAAGTAGTAAAACGCGCTCGGAAGCACGTTTCAAGTGTTTTTGAAAGTTGGTTAAGCAGCACGATTTTCTTAACGTGCATGCTGAAGCCCCGGATGGCCCGGAGATAATCTCCCGGCTTCGTAGATACGTTGGCCAGTCCGGGGCTTATTTATTTTACGAGCATCGAGATAAAGGCGTAGCCGGGAACGCGCCAAGCGTCACGTGTCACACCGCTTGCGCTTCGATGCGCCGGCGGAGCTGCGACATGAGCTGGCGCAGATAATTCAGCGATCCGTCACCAAAAATCCCCTCGTCTTGTGTCAAAAGCGCATTCTCGCCGCGCGCCGGATTGTCACGCGTTGCGGCCCCGTTCCGCACGCTCGAAGGGGTGCAGTCCTTACGCCCGTTCAACGGATGTAGGTGAGACGAGTAAACAGTACCGAAGTCAAAGGACTCCGCTGAGGCGTAATTCACAGCGTAGCGCAGGCCGGCTGCGGTGTCGAACTGCCAGACCACGTTGACATTTGCCAGGTAGCGCTGCGCCCAGGCGGTCGCCTCGCGCGCCTCGCGCGCCAGTTGCTTCATGATGATCATCATCGGCTCCGGCGGCAGACCCCCGTGCAAGTCGAGATTGTCGATGCGGCCGGTGTGGATCAGAACGGTGGTGGCGCGGGCCGCGCGGTTCTGAGCGGGCAAATACACTCCGAGACACGCGTTGCCCTCGGGCGAGGGCGTCCAGCGAACGGTTTGGAGTGGCGGATAGCGGCGTGCCAAATCGCAGATATCGCGCACCACGATCTGGCTATCGTCCCAGCGATTCCAGTATTGCAGGTCGTCTTCGACGG
>JAGPEO010000209.1 GCA_018056925.1 Phycisphaerae bacterium | reverse complement strand
TTGGTTCGCAGCGTCCGAATGACCTCGCTCGCAAAGCCCCGGCCGCGCAACACGGCCAGCACGGCCTGGTAGGCCGCTTCGCGTCCGTCAAGGCCG
The DNA here is from genome assembly GCA_018056925.1 of Phycisphaerae bacterium. GTDB lineage: Bacteria > Planctomycetota > Phycisphaerae > UBA1845 > Fen-1342 > JAAYXS01. The sequence continues at coordinate 6,896 of JAGPEO010000209.1, read as the reverse complement.
CCGGGGTCGGAATGTTCGCCAGTAGCCATTTGTTGCGATTCCGGCGGTAATAGGAGCCACTTATTGCGGCTCCGGCGGTAACAGTCGATCCGCCAGTCCGATCTGCCGGCCGTTGGCGAAAGCCTCGAACGGCATGAGCCGGCTGCCGGCAGGTTTGACTTCTAGCAACTGGACGCGGCCGGGGGCGGCCTGGACGGTGCGATCGGCGAGAAACGATCCTGGCGCGATTGTTGTTTCGGCGCCTGTTGCGGGCGCAGGCGGTGCATCCGGGTCGACGACGCGGGCGCGGGCCAGTTGCACGCGTTCGCGTTTGCCGCTGCGCGAGACGAACGTGCAGGTCGCGGCGGGCCAGGACCACAGGCCATGAATGCGGCGCACGATCTTCGCGGCGGGCTGGTTCCAGTCGAGGGCGGCGTCGGCTTTCGTCAGCTTCGGGGCGCGCGTGCTTTGCGCGGCGTCCTGCGGGCGGGGTTGGACGCGGCCGGCTTGAATGTCGGCGAGGGTCTCGATCAGTAACTCGGCGCCGAGCAGGGCCAGGCGGTCGTGGAGTTCGTCGGCGGTCTCGGTTTCGCCGATGGGCGTTTCGCGCTGGCTCCAGATCGGGCCGGCGTCCCAGCGCTGTTCGAGCTGAAAGATGGTCACGCCGGTCGTCGTTTCGCCGTTGATGATGGCCCATTGATACGGGGCCGCGCCGCGGTACTTCGGCAGGAGCGAGCCGTGGATGTTGATGCAGCCGCGCGGCAGGGCGCTGAGAATGGCGGGGCCGATCTTCTGGCCGAAGGCGGCCACGACGCCGATCTCGGGCTGCGATGGTCCGGGGGCGAAGAGGTCCGCCAGGTGCGGGGCGTTGACGTCTTCGGCCTGAATGTGGCGCAGGCCGAGTTCGTCCGCTGCGGCGTGCATTGGCGTGGGAGCCAGCGTTCGGCCGCGGCCGGCCGGGCGATCGGGCTGGCTGATGACGGCGGTGATATCGTGGCCAGCGGTCACCAGCGCCCGCAGCGCGGGGACGGCGAAGTCTGCAGTGCCAAGCAACACGATTCGCATGCGCGAGTTCTAGCGGCTGGGAGGTTATTAGGCTACGGGGCTGTTGGGCAATTTGGGGGGGAGGGGAAAGGTGGACAGCCGGGAAGAGATCGGCGGCAGAGCGTGCGCGAGACGGATTTGCGCGCGAGCGGCGGCGGCGCGCGGCGGCGTTAACCCAGCCGCTGCGCGGAGAGAGGTGAGAGGAGTGAGGAGAAAGGTGACGGCCGCGAACGGGTCGTCGGCAGCGTGCGCGACGGACCCGCGCGCGAGCGGCGGCGGTTCCGCGACCCTAGGTGCTCAAGCGATCTGATAAAAAGCGGTGTGGGATCGGGTCTTGGGGGGCAGGTGATCAACAATTGCTGGCCAACCTGCCCGACACGCCGGTCAGCCGCACGACGAGTGGCTGCCGGACGAGTGGAAGAAAAGGCAAGCCCAGACGCCAAAGCATCCCCCACAGCGGATTGAACTGGATGACGCTCACACACTGAGCCTCCGCCCACCGGTTGGGCCAGTGCGGTTCGTTCAACGGGAACGTTACACGCCTCACACCGGCCGGGATTCCCGAACGCGCGGACGAGCCCTATGCCATTACGGGCGCCATCACAAACCCGTGGTCGGGCGCCTTCGCACGCGGCACGATACAGTCCCAGTGTGGTTTCGACGCCGTCCTCGAACATCTCGCGCGGCAAAACGGAAACATTCTGCCCGTGTGTCCTTACCCTTCGCATCTGACGCGCGGCAACGCCTGATTGGGGCAGAGGAAAAGCACAGCGGCCGACCCGATCGAGCGTCGGGTCGGCCGCTGATTGTCAGGAGCTTCCAGGTCAGGCTACGAGCGTACCGGTGTTACGGGCACGGCTGGCAGCCACCGAGGAGGCACTGGACGAATGCGTCGATGTCGAAAGCGTTCACGATGCCGTCGCAGTTGCAGTCGGCCCGCTCAATCAAGCAGTCGGGAAATGCTGCCGCGTACTGCTCGGGCGTAACAAGGGCCAGGACGAACGGATCGATGTCGAAGGCGTTAAGCAGGCCGTCGCAGTTCATATCACCCCGAGCACACGGGCTCGGTGCGACGTTGTATGTAATTGCGACTGACGTATTGGGCTGCACCTGCGGATGCAGCTCGATTCCCACGGTGCCGTTCGCGTTTTCGATACCAGCTTCGATCCAGCGGTAGAACCACGCATCAAAATTCTGGTAGCGGAACTCGATGTTGTTGGTGGTTTCAAACAATACAATCTGGAACGTATTGCTGCCGCCGAACCACCAGATCGGCACGTTGGTGAACTGCACGATGAAGCGGCGGTTCGGTTCCGTACCGAGCGTCGCTACGTGGACCGGGGCCGTTTCGGGCGCCGGAACCAGATCTGTCCAGAACGCGGCGATCATGTTATTCGGCGGGGTGGGGTCGGGGAAGGTCCAGGCGCCCCCCGTTGTAGACCAGTCAGTGCTGAACGTCAGATAGCCGTTCGACGCGATTCCGACGGTCGTATGGTCCTCGCCGTAGAAATTGAACGTGAAGGGCAGGGCATACTCGCCGCCGCCGTCGTCTGTTTCAGCCGGGCTGAACTCCACGCCTGTGGCTGAAATGTCCTCGAAAGCCGTACCCTGGTTCACGTTGTAGGAGACGCCGCCACAGTCGGTGTAGTCGCCGACATACCAGCCGCCCTGCGCGGCGCAGTCGGGTTGGGTCATGACTGCGCAACCCGTCTCCATACAGCATCCACCGGTGGGCGCAGGCGTGATGATGGTCACAACGTAGGGACCGTTGGCGTCGCTAGCGGGAAGGTACGGCACCGGGTAGTAGTAGGTGCCGGCCGGCACGTCGTAGAAGAAGAGCGTCACATTGGTGTCGCCGACACCACAACTGTTCCAGTTATAGTCATTAGCCCAGATGGGGTTCGCACACGGACACGCGGTCATAAGCGTGGTGTAAGCCGTACCGAAGCGCGGATTGGTCCCGCAAAATGCGATGGTAACATCCGTTTCATGACTGAGCGTGAAGGCTACCCAGACCGCGCCCTGCGCCCCCAGGATAGAGCAGCTCTGCGGCCCGCAATGGCTGTTGCCTTCGAACACCAGCGGCACGCCGGGCGTCACCGGGACCGGCGTCACATCCTCGCAATAGGCGTTCGGCGGGATTTGGTTCGGGCACTCAGTGTCTTCGCAGCTTGAGCCGTCCCCGTAGTACAGGCCATCCAACGTGGCGCAAGACTCCGCAGTGCCGTCGCGGCAGGTGCCATCACAAACGCAGCACGCGCCGCCCGCGACGGGCGTGGCCGTGACGGTCACGACGTAAGGCCCGCTGGCCCAGATCGGGGCAGCCAGAACCGGCAGGTAATAGGTCCCGGTCGCCAGCCCGTTGAAGCCGAACGTGAGGTTGCCGTCGCCACAGGCCTTCCAGCTAAAGGTGTCACGTATGACGCCGCTGTTACAGGGACAGCCACTCATCAGGGCCCAATAGGCATTCTCGAACGCGGGAGAGGTGCCGCAGAACTCCACCGTTACCTGGGCGGGCCAATCGAGCGTGAAGGCGTGCCACACGGTAGGATACATCAGCAGCGAGCAATCGGCCGCCATCGCGCAGCGGGTTGTGCCCGTAAATTGCTGCGGGACGCCATCCAGAAGGGTGACCGGCTGGACGTTGTGACAGTTGTTGTTTTCAGGGACAGGTACGGGCGTGCAGCCGGCCTGCTCGCAGGTCGTGTTGTCGCCGTAGTAGGCGCCGAACTCGGCGGCGCAGTCCTCCTCCATCACTACGGCGCAGGCGCCGTCGCACAGGCAGCAAGCGCCGTAAACCGGCACGGTGGCCGTGACGGTTACGTAGTAAGGCCCCTCGGCGCCCGGCGCGGTCTGCACCCCGTAGTAATAGGTGCCGGGTGCCAGCCCTTTCCAGGTGCCATGGAAGTTAACGCTGCCGTCGGGGCAGTCCCAGCCGCTCGTCGTGGCAGCGTAGTAATCCGCGTCGCAGGGGCAGGCGTCAAACATCCAGACCGATACAGTAGTCTGGGTCGGCCAGGTCCCGCAGTAACTGATGTCGACGTCGGATAATTCCGTTATGGTGAAGGCGATCCAGACCTGCGGACCGCTGACCATCCCGCAATCGTTGGTCGAGCACGCATTATGCCCGGTGAACACCTCCGGCACGCCATTCGACAAGGTAACGGGAGTGACACTCTCACAGTCGTCGTTGGGCGGCGGCTGATATGTGCACTCCGAGCTCCAGCAGTACGTCCCGTCGCCTTGATACGTGCCAGCCCGGTCGGTGCAATCGGACTCGCAGGTCTCCATGCACGTGGCGTCGCAGAAGCAGCAGGCCCCGGTCACGAGCGGCACGCTGGTTACGTTGAGAACGTAGTCCACCGTGCTGTATCCATAACCAGCGATGACGATGTAATAAGTGGTTCCCGCAGGCATCGGGATGTTTTCGATTTTGGAGTTGAGATTGCCGCACTCGGGGCTGTCGTCGTTCCAGGCGATCGGGTAGCCGTCGCAGTTTCCGCGGTAGACCCATACCACCGTGTCATTTTCGTCGCCCGAGCCGCACAGTGAGATCGTAACCAACTGGCTGCCAACGTGATGCGTCCATGACTGACTCAGTAAGCTCAAAATGCGCGGACATCGATGTTCATGAGCAGCAACCGTTGGAATTGCGCAAGCAAGTCGAATCGGTGATGCTCCGGCTCCGGGCGGCCTTCGCGGGCATCCTCGAATCAGTTCCCACACGCAACGGGCGTCCGCACGAGGTGGCCGAGCTCTTGAAGCTGGACAAACAGCTCGTGTGGAAGATATCCAGGCTGGTCAAGACGCGCGATCCGGTCATGATGGCGCGTCATCTTCCGGGCCCGACGGCTATTCGCAGGTTTTTGGATGCGGCCCAGCTTCATGTCGCTCCAGGGGTAATTGAAGCGATCCATGCGCCGCTGGAAGACCTCAACGAGCTCATTCGCGTGCATGCCGGCGACCGCGCCACGTTCGAGATGTTGCTCTCGGAGTGGTGCTCTCGCGAGCCGGACGCGGCGGTGACGCACCGGCGGGAGGCCTTTCGTGGAAATAGCTACATCTGGGGCGTGCAGGCTCGAACCAAGCTGACTTCCATGTTCCTGCATCCCTCGTCCGAGGACGGGGTCTTTGATATTGCCATCGTCGCGGGCGTCGTGGATTTGCGTCGCCTCAGGCTGAACCTGCCGTGGGTGATCGCGCGTTGGGCAGTTTCAGACAACGATGGTGAGGTGCGCTTTAATGCAGACCGCGAGCCCCTCGATCCCGAGTCGAATGATCCCTTGTTGCGGCGTTTTTGCAGCAAACCGCTGCCGCAACTTCGCATTGTCAATGGCGCACCGGGCATGCTGGAGTACCAACTGGCGCCCGGCGCGATCGGCAACTCGGGCGCGGTGACCTGTATTTACGGCAACATCGTGCGCCGGGTCGCCTCGTGCTACCGCGACGAACACAACGAGTTCAACGAGGTCATGGCGGCCATGTCGACTCCCTGCGAGGTGCTCGTGCTCGACCAGATCGTCCACGAGAGCCTGTTCGGCCGGATTAAGCCGGACCTGCTCGTGTACAGTGGACTGAACGCCAGCGAACAGTACCCGCGCGGCGTCACCCGTGTGCAGCTCCCGGTCGCCGAGCAGGTCGAGTACCTGGGCAAGGGGCCTGCGGTGTTGCCGACGCCCCATGTCCCGCGGTATCGCGAGCTGGCCGAATACGTCTTTGAACGGACGGGCTGGGATGGCAGCCGTTTCGACGTCTACCGGGCGGAGATGCGCTATCCCCCGATTCCATCAACTGTCGTCATGCAACACGCCCTACGGGAGCGCCCTGCGGGGCGATAGCGTCGTCTCATAGTGCATTTGAAAGCTTGCGCGGCAGGAGTTGATCTTTCGGTCCACCGCGGTTTCCAAGCCAAGCTGGCTGCCGATTCGTAAGTCTTTGCGGGAACTGGCGTAGAAAACAAGAACGCCGCCGAGGTCTCTCGGCGGCGTTCGGTCAAAACCAGCGGGCCGGTCACGTTTGTAACCGGCCCTGAAGTAGCGGGGGTAGGACTCGAACCTACGACCTCCGGGTTATGAGCCCGACGAGCTACCAACTGCTCTACCCCGCATCCGTATACCATGAGGTTATCAGTCGCTGGCCGCCTGTCAAGCGCGAAACCGGGCGTCCGCGTTGATGAGTTGCGGTTGGCGGGCGAAATGGTTGCGCGGGGTACAGCGGAGGTCGGGTCTGCGCGAGTGCGAGATTGTTGGCGGATTCCGGGGCGACACGCCCCGGCTCTGCTCTGTCTCAGGGCGGCACGCTATTGTTCCGAGCGGGCTCTGCGCAGTGCGAGATTGTTGGCGGATTCCGGGGCGACACGCCCCGGCTCTGCTCCTTCATCCCTTAGTCCCTCAATCCCTTGATCCCTCTGCCCTCCCCGCACATTTGACAATCCGTCTCGTACCCACGACAAAGGAAACACGCCACCGGCGATCGGGTGGCAGTCCCGTGCCGCATAGGCCGAACGCGGCTCGATGTTTACATGGAGTAGCATGCCCGACGCCTCCGAGTGCAGCATGCCCGAACCCGACGAGACCAGCTTGCCCGAACCCTCCAGGAGCAGTACGCCCGAATCCGCCGAATCCGGCGAGAATAGCATGCCGGAATCCGGCGAGAGTAGGCCCGATCCTGCCGATCTGGAACCTGCTGGCCGCGGTGAGAAGCCATCGTGCCGCGGTGAGGAGGTATCCTGCCGCGGTGAGGAGCGATCCTACTCTGCTGCCGCGGCTGACGCGCTGCATGCGGAACCGGCCGTGGCGGCCGCTGGAACGGGCGCGCAGGGCTCTGGGCGCTGGGGGCTGACGACCGCCAGATGCTCGCGATATGCCCTCTTG
>JAGPEO010000208.1 GCA_018056925.1 Phycisphaerae bacterium | reverse complement strand
CGCATGCGTGAAGCCCAGTACCTCGCGCTCCGCATCTAGAAACGAGGCATTCTGCCCCTGCACGCGCTCCATAATCTCGCCGTACTCGGCCGCGACGTATTCGCTCAGCACGACCTTGCCCAAATCGTGCAGCAGACCGGCCGTGAAAAGCACGGCGGCCTCCCGCGGCGCGTATCGCTGCGCGAGCGATTGGCAGGCCAGCGCGACGGTGACCGAATGCTCCCACAACGCGCCGGGCGCGAGTCCATAGCCGCGCTGCGGGCGCGCCAGAGTGGCCTGCATCGTGCCGGAGATCACGAGCTGCAGCACCTTGGCCGTGCCGAGCAGGCGGGTGGCCTCGTCGATCGAGCGTACGCGCCGCACCAGCCCGAAATAGGCCGAATTGCACAGTCGCAGCAGGTCCGCGGTGACCGTCGGGTCGTAACGGATGATTTCGACAATCTGTTCGACGGAGCTGGCCGGGTTGTTGATGACCTGGATGAGCCGCGCAGCCGTGTCGGGCAGGCGCGGCATCTCTGTGACGCGTTCGACGATCTGTTCCAGCGTGCGAGCAATCACAAGGGCACCTCCCGGTCGCGCGTTTTGACGGTGACTTCGCCGGTGCCGACGTGCAGGCGCAGGGTGCGACTGACCGAGCCGCCCACGTCCTCGCCATCGATCATGACGCCGTTTTTCCAGAATAGCTGGCGCAGGGCCAGGTAATTGCGCTTGCCGATATTGAAGGTCCCGCGGTCGTCGAGCAGCATCGAGCCGCCGGCGACCTTGACCACCAGGCGGTTCTTGACGCCGCCCAATTCGTACAAGGCCCGGAACAAGCGCGGCACGCCCGTGTCGCAGAACATGCCCGGGGCGTTGCCGGCTTTCTCCGGCGACAGTGCGGAATCGGGCAGCATGTAATGCAACATGCCGCCCGCTCGCACCACCGGATCCCAGATGCTCACGCCGATACAGCTACCCAAAGAGTAGGTGACGAGCGTGGTCTCGGGGTCGCGGGATACCGCCAAATCCGCGATATCGACCACTAGCAGGGCCATGGGTCCCTTCTGCGCGGCGCGGTGGGCCGCCCGCCGCGCCTGCTCAGGCGGCTCAGCCCTGCAAAGTCTGTTCGATCTCGCTCAGCTCCTCGCTCGAGAGGACCTTGTCGACGTCGAGCAGTATTTTCACCTCGTCCTTGACCTTGCCCAAGCCGAGGATGAACGAAGTGTCCACGTTGGCCCCCAGCGGCGGAGGCGGATCGATCTGGGTCGCCTCGATATCGAGCACCTCCTGGACCGTGTCCACGATAATGCCCGTCAGCGAACCGATGTCGACCACTATGATGCAGGTCTGATCGGTGTACTCGGCCGGCGGCAGGCCGAATTTCAGGCGCAGATCGATCACCGGAATCACCTTGCCGCGCAAGTTGATCACGCCCTTCACGTACTCCGGCATCTGCGGCACGGCGGTGATGTCCATGATGCCAATGATTTCCCGCACTTTGAGAATCTCCAGCCCGTATTCCTCGTTGGCCAGGCTGAAGGTCAGGTACTTGCCGCCGCGGGTGGCGGCGCTCTGGGTTAGAGGCGTTTGCATGACGGCTTGCACGTGGTTCTCCTAATTCACGACTGCGGCGGCGAGAGGCTCCGCCGCGGTTGTCCTATCGACTGCACACTCAGCGTCTTTTTCACTCGGGCTGGCCTGCGGCTCGGGGTCTGCACAGCGCAAGCTCTGGACGTGCCGGTTATGCATTTGCAGAATGCCGGTCGGGTCGAGAATCAGACCCACCCGCCCATCGCCCAGAATCGCCGCGCCCGAAACGCCACTGACCTGCTTGAAGCGCTCGGCCAGCGACTTGATTACGACTTGCTGCTGGCCGATCAGCTCATCAACTACCAATCCTATCTTACGCGTTTCGCACTGTACGATGATGACGATGTTCTCGCACGGATCGATCCGCTGCGAATAACCGAACAGTTCGCCGAGCTGTACCAGTGGGCACAACTCGCCGCGCACCATCATCACCTCGCCGCGGCCCTGGACGCTGCTGATGTGGGCCTGCTGCGGCCGCAACGATTGCTCGATCAGCACCGTGGGCACCACCACCCGTTCGCGGCCCACGCGCACGATCATGCCGTCTATGATGGCCAGCGTGAGCGGCAGCCGGATCAGGAAGGTCGTGCCGCGGCCGGGCTCGCTTTGAATTTCAATCTTGCCGCGCAGCGCGTCGACATTGCGTTTCACCACGTCCATGCCGACGCCGCGCCCGGAGATGTCGGTCACCTGCTCGGCCGTGGAAAATCCGGGCTGCATGATCAGGGCGTAGGCCTGCTGATCGGTCAGTTGCTCGTCGCGCCCGATCAGCCCGCGCTGCACCGCCTTGGTGATTAGCTTTTCGCGGTCCAGCCCCCGGCCGTCGTCGCGCACCTCAATGACGATGCAATCGCCCTGGTGGTAAGCGTCGAGCCAGACGTTTCCGGTGAGCGGCTTGCCAAGCTGGCGGCGCGTTTCGGGCGGCTCGATACCGTGGTCAACCGCGTTGCGCACCATGTGTACCAGCGGATCGGAAATGCGTTGGATGACGGTCTTGTCGAGTTCGGTCTCCTCGCCGCTGATGTGCAGCTCGACCTCGCGGCCGGTTTTGCGCGAGACGTCCCGCACCAGCCGCCGCATCTTCTGCAGCGTGGGGCCGATGGGCACCATGCGCATGGACATGGCCGTTTCCTGGACGTCGCGCACGATCTTCGTGACCTGCGAGACGTGCCGTGCCAGGGCGTCGTTCTGCCGCGTGCCTTCGTGCAGGTTGACCATGGTCTGCGCGATCACCAGTTCGCCCACCGCGTCGATCAGCAGATCGAGCTTGTTGATGTCAACGCGGATCGACTGTTCGCCCTGGCCGGCGGCCATCTGGCGTGACAGGGCGTTTTCCAACTGCTCTTCCGTCACGGCGCCCTGCTCGACCAGAATCTCGCCCACCTTGCGCCCGCCGCCCGGCTCGAGCGCTTGTTTCTGAAGCGCGCTGGCGATTTGCTCGCGCGTCACGCCGGCCTCGGAGATGAGCAGTTGGCCGAGCTTGGGGGGTTCGCGGTCGGGGGCGACTGCGTCCTGGCCCCGCTGCGCCGCGATGGTCCGCAATTCGAACATGATCGAGCTGATGTCGGGTTGCGGGCAGACCCGCTCCCGCGGCTCCGCCAGATAGTTTTGAATACTGGCGATCTGTTCCTTGAGCAGGTCTACGCCCGCCAATATGCGGTCAACTGTGTGCGGCGTGATCCGTAACTCGTTCTTGCGGCCCAAATCGAGGATCGTCTCGATTTCGTGCGTGAGCTGGTTGATGTCGCGCAGGTTCAAAAAACCCGCGATTCCCTTGATGGTGTGAAAAGGCCGAAAGAGCTCGTTGATTTTGGCGGTATCGGCGGGGTCGCGTTCCACGTCGAGCAGCCCCGACTCAATGGCCTCCATGTGCTCGCGGCTCTCCTCAATGAAGCCGCGCAAGTGTTCGCTTTCCTCCAGATCGAGGACGAGCGGTTCGCTCACGTAGGCTGCGATTGCCGGGACCGGCGCCCGCGAAGCAGCCGGCGGTTGGCAATCAGCCGCTGCGCCGGCCTGCGGCGCCTCGGCCTGCGGCGTAACTTGGACAGCGGGCGCGGCCGCGCAGGCGTCTGCCGGCGGCGAGTCCGTAGCCTGTGCCGTCGGCGCACCCGAATCGGATAAAGTGCCCGCCAACGCCGCGGCCATCTGCGCCAGCAGTTGGTCAGTCGGGCGGCTGGGCTCGGTAAACAAGTCGGTGAGGCACTGAACCGCTTGGGGTATCAAGGCGAGGGCGGCAGTGGGCTGCGCGACTTCGTCGAGGATGATGCGCTCGAGCAACGTCGCCAGCGTGGCGGCCACTTGGCGCAGAGCGCTGTTGGCTTGGGCGTCGGCGGGCTGGGCAGTTTCAGACAAAATCTGGCAGTAGGTGTGCATGCGCGCCAGCCGGCCCAAATTGTTGCGGTCCAGCGGCTCGCGAACCGCCTGCTGCAAGCCGTCCAAAGCGGGCCTTATTTCTGCAGCGGCCATGAGTGTCTCTCTTGCGCCAGCTTCCTGTACGTTTGCGCAAGCCACCCGGGCGGCCGTCGTCCGGAAGGTGCGGCGCGCGAAGTTTTCCGGCGCTCTGCGGTGCTATCGTGCCGTGACAAGGCCATATTGAATTGACACGCCCCATAAACCGGATAACGACGGCGTAACCAAGATCAGCCGGGGCTCAACCCGCGTGCTGCGTTCGTTGAACACCACAGTTTCACGGCCGCAGTCGCATGGCTAACAGCGAGCAAACGGAGCAGGGCTGCAACCCGGCGTAGGGGCCCGGAATATAAATTGTGCAGGTTCTGCTGGTCGGAATCGGCCGATAACAAGCGCTGGTCAAACAGGCGCGTCGCGAATAGGATGGGCCTGACCAGCTATTGAGGAGTGCGTGAATGCGCAAGAGCTTAGCTCGGCGAATGAAGTGGGCGGCCGCCATGTTGCTGTGCGTGATCGGCCTGGCCGGCGTGACCGGGTGCGACAAGACGCTCCAGGCAACGGTTCAGGACGGGGTGATTGACGTTTCCTCATCGTTGCTGAGTGCCGTAATGCAGGCGGCCATGGAGCTTGCACTGGAGCAAGCGAGCGGCGGGTGAGAACCTGCATCGCCGACGGCTCGGGTTTGGTAGGACCTGAGCCGCGGGCCTGACGGTGGGGCGCTACGGGAACATCACATCGTCTTCACGGTTGGGGTCTATGCGGTGATACGTCACCCGCCCGCGCATGCGCACGCCGAAGCCGATCAGAGCGATTCCAGCCGCCATGAACACCCCCGCGACAAAGTAGGCCAGCAATTCGGGCTTGCTGAAGATCAAAATTCCAATAATGACGAGCAGACTCCCTGCTGCGACAGGTGTGATCCAAAACGGATTATGCAAGCCAGCAGGCACACTCCACCTCTTGCTTTCCAACGCGCCGAGCGCTTGAGCCGCGCGCCAGCTACCTAGCCAGCAGCCGGCGGGGCGGCGGACGGGGCGTCCTTTCGCCAGTTGCAGACATCGTCCGGGCTGCCATGCCGCCCGTCGGGGCCGGCGCTGGAAAGGTCGTATGAGAACGGATTGTGGCTGCCGGGACAAATGTATTGAAGATCGTGTCCCCACGGATCCTGCAGTTGCCCCGCATGTCCGATATAGGGTCCCTGCCAACGCTGCCGAACATCGGCTTCCGCCGGCGGCTGGAGCAAAGCGCGGAGCCCCTCGTCAGTGGTCGGGTAGCGGCGGCAATCGATGCGGAACAACGCCAGTGCGGTTGCAAGGGTGGCGAAATCGAACGTCTGCGGCGTGGCGGCGGGCTCGTTTTCCGTCATTGTGGTTCCCTTTTCTTCTGCTCAAGGAATTTCTGGATGGTAGCGCGCAGACGTGGGCCACGGAGAGCTTCGCCGCTGGCCAGCAATTGCCCGGTGTCGCCATCGACCAGAAAGGCGGCCGGGATGTTGCGAACGCCGAATTTGCTCGCGATGTCCCAAGCGCCCTCATAAACTTGCGGCCAGGGCATGTTGCTTTTCTGAACGAATCGCAGGATTTCCGCCGGTGGGGTTCTCTTTTCGAGCGCGATGCCCAGCACCTCGAAGCCCCGCTCGTGAAAGGCGTTGTACGTCTCAACGATGTTGGGTAATTCGCTTATGCAGGGCGCGCACCAGGTGGCCCAGAAATCAACCATCACCAGCTTGCCCTTGTAAGTGCTTGGAAATGCAACCCGTTGGCCGGCCATGGCCTGCGCCTCGAAAGCCGGCGCGCCCGGCTTCTGTGCCGCCGGCGTGGCCGGCGCTGCCGAAACGGGCGGCGGAGCGGAAATCTCCTCGGTCCCCGACGGCTGAGTGTCGCGGCCGTAGAGCAAATAGAGAACCAGTCCGATCACCACCAGGAGGATGATGATGATTCCCGGCAGCGCCAGGAGTTGTAGATAGCGCGGGGCGTGTTCGCTCTTCGGAGGCGTTTCCGAGTCGCCGGGATTATTTTCGTTCTTCTGTCCGCCGCGGTCATACTTATGTCTGCTCACGTTAAAATCCTCGCCACAGGCCGGCCCCGGAGTTGAACAGGAGATAGCGCGCATGAGCGAAGGCGTCAAGCGAGCGATGGATTCGACACTGGAGTCGATTCGGCGGAAAGTACTGGCCGGCGAGCGCCTCAACCGCGCCGACGGGCTGGCGCTCTACCAGACGCGTGACATCTTCACGCTCGGTGAGCTGGCCGATCACGTGCGTCGCACTCGGCACGGGCGGCGCGTGTTTTTCAATATTAACCGCCATATCAACTACACTAATTATTGCGTGTTACGCTGCAAATTCTGTTCTTTCTATCGACCGTACGGGCAGCCGGACGCGGGGCAGGGGTATGAACTCTCGCCGCAGCAGGTTGCGGAATTGTCAGCGGAAGCGGCGCAGCGCGGCGCCACCGAAATACACATCGTAGGCGGATTGCATCCGAAACTGCCGTTTTCGTACTACATTGACATGTGCCGCGCGATCCGCCAGCGCTGCCCGGACATTCACATCAAGGCCTTCACGGCGATCGAGATCGTGCACTTCACGCGCATCGCACGGCCGCGAATGAGCGTGGCCGAGGTTCTGACGGCCCTGCGCGAAGCGGGGCTGAATAGTCTGCCGGGCGGCGGCGCTGAAGTGTTTGATGAGCGGGTGCACGCTGAGGCCTTCAAGAACAAAGTCGGCGAGAAGCACTGGTTCGACGTTCACCGAACGGCGCACGAATTGGGCATTCCCTCAAATGCGACCATGCTGTACGGGCACATTGAGACGGTCGCCGAGCGGATCGAACATTTGCTCAAGCTGCGCGAGCACCAGGACGAATCGCTGCGCCTCAAGGCCGCCGACCCGCGCCGCGCTGCGTTTCAATGCTGCGTGCCGCTGCACTTCGTTCCGGAGCGGAGCGAACTGGCGCATCTGCCGGGTCCGACGGGCCTGGACGACCTGAAGACGCTGGCGATCGCGCGCCTCATGCT
>JAGPEO010000207.1 GCA_018056925.1 Phycisphaerae bacterium | reverse complement strand
GTCAGCGTGATGGCCAAGCCGGCCGGCCAGAAGTTGGCGGTGGCGGCGCTGGCCAACGCTGCCGGGCGTCTGCGCGGCGCCGTCGCGGACCAGGTCCACATGCGCCAGGTTCCGCGGCTGGAGTTCGTGCTGGACGACTCGCTCAAGCAGGCCTTCGAGACGGTTCAGGCCATCGATTCAGCGATGGCGGAACTCGGCGAGAAACCGCCGTGGGAAAGCGCGGCGGAAGCCGAGCCCGCGGACGAAGAGGAGCCGGCAGGGGCGGGGGACGAGTCCACGGCGGCCCGGCCCGCGGATGACGCGAACGCGCCGGTGCAGCCGGCTCAGCCTGGAGAGGAGGACCGCTGATCCATGAGGGGCGCTACCCTATGTGCGCGGCGTGTTAAGGCCCTTTTCGGCTCACTGCGTTCAAAGCTGGGCAAGGTTTCGTTGCCGGGCCCCGGCGACCCGCTGACGCAGTGCATACTTGGGATACTTTCGCGTGATGTCCCGGAGCCAAAGGCGCGTGAGGCGTTGGATCGCATCCGCGGGATGGTCGTGGATTTCAATGAGCTGCGCGTGGTCCCGCCGATCGAGTTGGCGCAGATGCTGGGCGACTACCCGGACGTGCGCCTCAAATGCGAGGACATTTCCCGCGCCCTGAACAAGATTTTCGCCCTGCACCACAACGTGACGCTCGACCACCTTTTGGGAATGCCCAAGAAAGAGGTGATCATCTACCTGAGCGGCCTCGACGGACTGGAGGACTACACCCGGGCCCGCATCCGCCTACTCGCCTTGCAACAACACGCCGTTCCACTCGACGAGGCCATGTGGGCCTACGCGCGGCAGCAAGAAATCATCGACCCCCGCTGCCAACTCGGCGAGGCCCAGTCCTTTCTGGAACGCCAGGTAAGCGAAGGCGACGCCCTGGAATTTTATGTTCTGCTCAATCGGCAAGCCTGGGCCGAGATGGGGACGGCCGTGCGGAAACGCCAGGTGGCCCGAATTCTAAGCGTGCCGCCTGACCGCACGACGCGCAACATGCTCCAAGCCATTGGCGCCGGCGCGGAGGTCGATGAGCCCGTCCTCGTTGACGAAGATCTTGAGCTCGAGCCGCTGGCCGACGAGGCCCCGCCTCCGCCCGAGCCGGTCAAACCGGCCGCCGCGGAGACCCCGCCGCGCAAACGCCGGCCGCAGCGTCCGGCCCCCGCCAGACCGGCCAAACAAAAGCCGCCCGCCGCGAAGCGCAAGGCGCCGGCGGCCAAGGCCGCCCCGTCAAAAGCCCCAGAGCGCCGCAAGCCCGCCAAAGCCCCGCGCGCCAAGGCTGCCAAAGCCAAACGTTGACCTGGAATGCCCGAGGGGGCTGGCAGTCTCCGCCGGATGACATTCGCTAATAACGCCGCACCAGGGAGCCCGTCTCCGGACTCCCTGGACGGCTGCGTCATTGCTGCGGCGAAGTCCCAGCCTGGCGAATGCTATTAATCCAACCAGTTGTGGCCTTCAGCCTAGCGATGCGGAGTTATGGTCTGAGAACCTACGGGAACAGGCGGCGTGAGGGGGAACGGCGGACACTGTTCGCCGGGCAGACTGACCACACCACCGGTAGGTACATCACAGGGCACGCGCCGCCACACTACTTTGGCGTCGCAGACCTTCCGCGTCTTCTGAACGTCCGCGAACTCGGCGGGGATGGTAACTTTCCGCGTCGTGGCCGGGCATACCAACTTCTGCCGGCGGACGGTCTGGTACTCAGCCGGTATGGTCACCTTCTCGGCGCACGGCGGCCTTTCCATGACCGTTCTGGCAATTGTCTTCTCAACACAGGGATGTTGCACTAGACAGAAGACGTCCTGCGCCGGCTGGCCCGGGAACGCGACGCACTGCGGCTGCTTATTGACTTGCCACTCGGTGTAGCTGGGCTGGACGAGCACCTTTTCCTCGCGGCACGCGAACTGAGCGGGCGTCACGCGGAGCTCCTCACAGGCGTCTTTCACGCAGATGCGCTCTTCGACCCACTCATACTGCGCCGGCACCACCTCGAGCTGCTCACTGGCCTCGCGCACACATACCCGTTCGGTGTAGGTTTCATACTGCGGCGGGATGTAAACCTTGGCATAGCACTCGCCGGGTTTGGCATTGGGCGGCAAGGCGGACGCTTCGATGTCCTCGGGGCAGGGCGCCGGGCACATGGCCGTTGTGGGACACTGATCCTTTTTGGGGCAGCAGGCGCAGCCGCTTAGCCACACAATCGCCATAGACAATGACAGTACAGACACGATCCTTAACATGAGACTTCCTTCCTTCCAGGCCCTTGGGACTGGGCCAAATGCAGAACCTACGGGACCAATACTGTGCGTCTCGTTCCCTGGGGGTGACGCCAAAGATTACTGTATAGCCAGACTATGAATTACAACTGAATTCTGAGTGAGAGCGGCGTAAGAATTCAGTCCTGACATACAGGCCGCATTTTCGGCGCGCCTGCCGCGTGTGCCCCGCGAGATTAATGCAGGCCTACACCAATGTAATGACGGGGACATCTGCCACGAAGACTAGGCTGCTACGTCGATCTGGTAACGGTCTTATCGGGCTTGGGATGACATTCGAGCACTGCGTTGCTTACGCCAATGTCAAAACGCGTGCTTACGCGCGCGATAGCCGGTCCGGGCTGAAAGTGGCCAGAGAAAACGCACCCCGTAAGTCCCGCGCGCCAAAACGTCGACCCACGCCATACACGCCGGTTACGTCAAGAAGCGGCCCGTTCGAGCGCTGCAGGAGCTTTCGAACTCGGGAGCGGGACCCGGCCAGCCGCGACCTGGCACCGCGACCGGCCTGCCTGCGGTGCGCCGCCGCCAGCTTCATACCCCAAGTTGCGTCAGCGTGCTGTCCCAATCGGAGAAGCGGATCGCGCGATCGTCGATCCAAACGTCCGCGATGGGCTTGCCCATCTCGAGTGCGTCGTAAACGAACCCGTGATCATCGAGCCATTTCTTCGTGACCCGGTATTCCGGCCAGTTGCGGCCCGTATACACGATAACCGTGTGCCCGGCGGCCTTCAGCCGCGCCAGAGCCTCGCGGGCGCCCGGCATCGGCTGGGCCAAGGGCCGCTCGAATGTGCGTTCCTCGGTGCAGATCACGCCGTCAAGGTCGACCATGATCGTTTTGGGGCGGGTCATGCGAGTGCTCCTTGTCGTCAAATCGGCTGGTGGACCAAATTGCCCACTACAGTCTGACAGATGCGTTGGTAATCCGCCATAGGCTCCAAGTCGCCGCAAACCGGCCCTGTCCTATAAAGCGTTTTTGTCCTATAAAGCAAAGCGTTCCGCGATTAGTCTCTTTGTCGTGACGTTCAGAAACGATGGAGAACCCGATGGCGAGCCGGAGTGAGTGGGGCGACGCGGGATTTTCCAGGCACTGTGCGCCTTTTAAGTTACACGCGGCGAAGCGACCTGGCGGCACGCGGCACGCCCGCAGCCGAGGCGCAAGCGCGAGGGCGGCATACGGCTTAGGCTTCACGCTAGTCGAGCTGCTGGTCGTGATCGCCGTGCTCAGCATGCTGATGTCCATCCTGTTGCCGGCGACCAGCGCCGCACGCCGCGCGGCGCGAACCAGCGTTTGCAGCAGCACCCTGCGCGAACTGGCGCGCGGCTGGACCATATACGGCCAGGAGCACGCCGGCACACTGGTCGCCGGCCGGGCCGCAAAGGAGAACGGCACCAACAACTTGTACTGGGTGGGCAACGGCTGGAAATACCGGCCGCGCTGGCACATCACCCTGGGCGCGTCGGTTGTCATTTACGCTTTCAACCAGCCTTCCACGCAAGACGAACATCAGCGCTTTGATAACCGCCTATTGGTCTGCCCCGAGGCGCCCGGGTGGGTCAGCGAGAAGAACACCTCGTACGGCTACAATTTCCAGTTTCTCGGGAACGCCCGCAAGATATCCGGCACGGAGCGCTTCATCAATTTTCCGGTCAACGACAGCCATATCGTGGGCGATACGGTAGTCCTGGCGGACTCGCTGGGCACCGCGGCTTCTTTTCCGGCGGTGGAACGGATGCCGAATTGCCCGGACGGCACCACGGGCGACGTTACTACTGACGTGCGCACGCTGGGGTATCACGGCTTCATGCTTGACCCGCCGCGCCTGACGCCGACCAGCGATAGATGTGACGACAAGAACCGTGACTACCGCAGCGGGCCTGACGCCCGGCACGACGGCAAGGCGAATTTCGCGTTCGCCGACGGACATGTCCGGTTGGCCGGCCCGGAGGCGCTCGGTTACGGCATACTTCCGGATGGCAGCTACGAATTCGGATACGAATTCGACAAAACGCTGGTGACGAACCGCCGCTTCAGCGGAACGGGGCGCGATGATGACCCCCCCAGCATCGTGCCGTGAAGAAGCGCCGGGATTCCCCCGCCCGTTGCCGCCGAGTTTCGCGCGAAAAAAAAAGGGCCGCCGTTTT
The DNA here is from genome assembly GCA_018056925.1 of Phycisphaerae bacterium. Classification (GTDB taxonomy): domain Bacteria; phylum Planctomycetota; class Phycisphaerae; order UBA1845; family Fen-1342; genus JAAYXS01. The sequence goes on along the minus strand of JAGPEO010000207.1, from coordinate 2,576 downwards.
GCGGCGGCCCAACGCGCTGGAGGGGTAGGAGGGAGTAGGAGGGTCTCTTCACTGATTTATACGAAGTTCCCGAACGTTTGTTGCAGAGATTTGTTGCGGGGGCGCGCCGTTTCTACACATCCTTACAATCGAGTGACGGCCCTGTGCGGAGCATCACGCCCGAATTGGCGTCGAAACCGCTCACGGCGCCTGCTTCGGTGCAACGCTGGACTCGACACCCCTTGTCTGCAACCCCGGCCTCAACAGTTCAAAGGCTTGCCGCCGCGAAAGCCGGCTCCGCACTTAAAGGTCGTCGCCTTCCCTGCGCTCGATTTCAGCGCCTAAATTGCGCAGCTTCTCATCCAGCTTGGAGTAACCGCGTTCCAGGTGGTAAACCCGGTTGACTCGCGTGACGCCGCGGGCGCACAGGCCGGCCAGAACCAGGGCGGCCGAGGCACGCAGGTCGGAGGCCATGACCGGCGCGCCGATCAGGCGTTTAACTCCCTCGACGATGACCGTGGGCCCTTCCTTGTGCAGGAGCGCACCCATGCGGGCCAGCTCGGCCACGTGCAGAAACCGGTCCGGGAATATCTTCTCTGTAATGATGCTGTTGCCGTCCGCCAGGCAAAGCAGGGCCATCATCTGCGCCTGCAAATCGGTGGGGAAGCCGGGGAACGGCTGCGTGGTCACCTCGATTGGCTCCAACCGCCGGGCTGACGAGACGTTCACCTTCTCCGCGCTGACGCGCTCGACCGTGACGCCGATCGCGCTGAGCCGGTCAACGAACGCCATCAGGTGATCCAGCCGGCAGTTCTCGATCTCCAGCTCGCCGTTGGTGATGGCGGCCGCAACCATGAATGTGCCGGCCTCGATGCGGTCGGGGATAATGCGATATTCGCAGCCTTTCAGAGACTTGACGCCCTCGACGATGACGCGCGGCGTGCCCTGCCCGGTGATCGAGGCGCCGCACGCGTTCAAGAAGTTCGCCAAATCCACCACCTCGGGCTCGCAGGCGGCCATTTCGATGACCGTCGTGCCTTCGGACAGCGTGGCGGCCATCATGGCGTTGGCCGTTCCCAGCACGGTGGAGCCGAACGGGCCGCCGAGGAACATCTCGGTGCCGCGCAGTCTCTTGGCCTTGGCGACGATATCGCCGCTGACCAGGTCGATGTCTGCGCCGAGATTTCGCATGGCCCGCAGGTGCAGATTGACGGGCCGGTCGCCGATGGCGCAGCCGCCGGGCATCGAAACGCGCGCTTTCTGCCGTTTGGCCAGCAACGGCCCGAGGACGCAGATCGAGGCCCGCATTTTGCGGACGATGTCGTACTCGGCGTGGCAGTTCATCTCGTCGCGCACCACCAGGCGCATGGCGCCGTCGCTGCGGCGATCGACCTCAACGCCCAGCTTGTTCAGCAGCTCCGCCAGCGAGACGACGTCGGCCACGTTCGGCACGTCGTGCAAAATAACCTCGCCTTCGCACAGAATCGAAGCCGCCATGATCGGCAGGGCCGCGTTCTTGGCCCCGCTGATGCGCACTGAGCCCCGCAGCCGCGTGCCGCCGTTAATTTCGAAATACGGAAGACCCACGCTCAATCCTCATTCAACCGCGGCCGCGTCGGCCGGGCGCCGCGCGTGCACGACGCGCTCGTATCCGGCGGCGTCGCGGTACGTAGTTACATGTTGCCAATGTGACGAATTCAGCAGGCCGCACACCTTGTGCGCCTGGTCAAATGCCATTTCCATCAGCAGATGCCCGTTCGGCGCCAGCCAGCGCGGCGCTTCGGCGATGATGCGCCGGATGACGTCCAGCCCGTCCGGCCCGGCGAACAAGGCCGCATGCGGCTCGTATTTGCGCACGTTCTCCGCGACGGGCGTACCCGGGGCAGTCGCGACATACGGCGGGTTGCTGACGATCACGTCGAACAGAGCAGAGCCGGGGCGCGCGGTAGCAGAGCCGGGGCGTGCCGCCCCGGTGTCGTCCGTTGGCCCCCGCTCGCGCTGCAAGCTCACATTTGCCTCAGCGGGACCCTCACGCGTCGCTTCCCACGGCGCGAACAGGTCGCCGACGCGAAACTCGATCCGCTCCGCCACTCCATGGCGCGCGGCGTTTCGCCGCGCCACGTTCACCGCCGCTTCGGAAATATCGCTGGCAAACAGTGCGGCGTCCGGCAAATTCTTGGCCAGCGCGACCGCGATGCAGCCGCTGCCGGTCCCCAAGTCCAAAATTCTGTGCGTGGTATTCCGTCCGCTCAGCCTCGCCGACTCCCCGGCCGGCGCTTGCACGCCTGCCGTGCCTTCTGCGCCCGTCGTCTCTTCCGCGGCTGCCGCGTCCCCTGCGCCCGGCGCCACTTGCGCGCCCGCTGCGTGTTCCGCCCCCAACGCCACCTGCCCGCCCGCGGCCTCCGCGCCGGGCGCCGCGTGCCCGCCCGCCTCGGAATCCCGCAGCAGCCGGATGGTGCGTTCGACCAGTATTTCCGTCTCAGGCCGGGGAATCAGCACGTCCGGCGTGACTTCGAATTCCAGCGAGAAGAATTCCTTTACGCCGGTGAGATAGGCGATCGGCGTGCCGGCCGCTGCGGCCTTGACCGCCTCGCGAT
>JAGPEO010000206.1 GCA_018056925.1 Phycisphaerae bacterium | reverse complement strand
CGCAGCGCGCCGACATCATTGCCGGCCTGGCGTATTCCATCGTCTACAACTACATAAACCGCGTTGTGCGCGGCCGCCCCATTGGCGACTGCATCTTTTTCCAGGGCGGCACGGCCTACAACGACGCCGTCGCGGCCGCCTTCAGCATCGTCTGCGACAAAGAGATCATCGTGCCGCCGCACAATGCTGTGCTCGGCGCCATCGGGGCCGCCCTGCTGGCCAAGGAGAAAATCGCCCGCACCGGCGCTACCACGCGCTTTCGTGGCTACGACCTGGAGCAGGTCGAATACTCTCTGCGCGAGTTCACTTGCAAAGGTTGCGGAAACTTGTGCTCCATCCAGGAATTTAACGTCGCGGGCGAAAAAACCTACTGGGGCGACAAGTGCTCGGAGCGCTACCGCAAGCAGGTCAAAACCGACCGCAAGCCGATTATCCCTGACCTGATCGCCCGCCGCTTTGAACTGCTGAACGCCGACGATGCCGGCGACCCGCCGCACCCGCGCGGCTCGATCGGCATCCCCCTGGCAATGTACACCTGGGATTGGCTGCCACTGTGGCGCCGGTTCTTCCGCGACTGCGGGTTCCAAGTAATCGTCTCGAGCGAAACCAACCGCCAAACCGTCCGCCAGGGCCTCGATAGCGTAGTCGCAGAACCGTGCTTCCCAATTATCGTGGCGCACGGGCACATTGCCGAGCTGGTCAGCCGCAATGTCGACTACCTCTGGATCCCCAACCTGATCACCGTGCCGGGCCGGGATTCGCATTTGGAAAATTACGTGTGCCCGTGGGGCTCAACACTGCCATTCGTGATTCGCCATAACCCGGCCTTCCGCGGCTGGGCCGACCGCATCCTGTTCCCGCTGCTTTCGTTACAGCGCGGCACAGACGTCCTCCGCAGCGACATGGTAAGAGTTGCGGCCAAGCTGGGCGTACCGGCAAAAACCGCCCGCCGCGCCTTCGAAGCCGCCTGGGCCGCCCAACAGCGCTTCCTCAGCGCCTACCAGGAGGCCGGCCGCGCCGCCCTCCAGCGCTTGATCGACACGCGCGAAAGCGGCATGGTCCTGGTTGGCCGCCCCTACAACAGTCATGACGCCGGCGTCAGTCTGGCGATTGCCCGCAAGCTGCGCGAGCAATACGGCGTCAACCTCTTGCCGGTCGACGCTCTGCCGCTGGCGGGAATCGACGTCACAGACGTTAATGACAACATGTACTGGGCATATGGCCGCCGTATTCTGGCGGCCGCCAAGCTGGTCCGCGAACACCCGAACCTACATATTATCTACGTCACGAATTTCAAATGCGGCCCCGACTCATTCGTCAAGGCTTTTATCCGCAAGGCGTCGGGCAAGCCGTTCCTCACGCTCCAGTTTGACGGGCATTCTAACGACGCCGGCATGCTCACCCGCTGCGAGGCGTACCTGGATAGCAAGGGAATTCTGCGATGGTGGCGAACGCAACAGACCAAGTCCATACACGAACTCTTGCCGGCCGCACAGTCTATATCCCCCAAATGTCCTACTCCAGTGCGCGGCTGATGGCGGCGGCGTTCCGCTCGGTGGGCGTCGACGCCGAAGCTACGCCTGATTCCAACGGCGAAACGCTCGAACTCGGCGGCCTCTATAGCAGCGGTGAAGAGTGCTTGCCGCACAAGATCACCCTGGGCGATTTCCTGCGCATCTGCCGCCGGCCCGGCGCGCAGGCCGCCCGCCTGGCGTTCTTCATGCCGCGCGCCCAGGGCCCGTGCCGCTTCGGCCAATACGCGCCGTATCTGAAGCAGGTATTGGAGCAGGAAGGCTACGGCGAGGCGCTGATTCTCTCGCCCAGCAGCGCGTCGAATTACGACGAGCTCGGCGACCACGCCAGCCAGTTGATGCGCACCACCTGGATGGGCATCGTCGTCAGCGATCTCGTCAGCCGGTACCTGTTAAAAACGCGCCCGTACGAGCTGCGCGCCGGCGACACCGACGAGGTGTTCCGTGACTCGGTCGAGCGCCTCTGCCAAATCCTCAGCCGCCGCGATCTGACGACCAAGGAGCGTCTGCGCGCTCTGACGGCCGAAAACGCCGCCATGCGCGAGCGGTTCCATGCCATACCCGCGCGCTACGAAAAAGGCCGCCCGTTCATCGGCCTGGTCGGCGAAATCTTCTGCCGCCTGAACACCTTCAGCAACGAGAACGTCGCCCGTCGCATCGAACAGCTCGGCGGTGAATGCTGGCTGTCCGACATTTCCGAGTGGATCTGGTACACAAGCTGGTCGCGCGAAACGGACTGCATCCGCGACAACGGCCGCCTGAACTGGACCTTCCTCAAGCTGAAGCTCAAAACGCGTTTGCAACAAGTTTACGAAAAGGCCTTGCTGGCCCCCGTACACGACGATTTCAAGGGCTACGAAGAACCGCACGACATTCGCGAAATCCTGCGCTGTTCCGAGCCCTACCTCCCGGCCACCGGCGCCCTGGGCGAAATGACCCTCAGCGTCGGCAAAGCCATCTACCTCTATAACAAGGGCATCGACGGCGTAATCGACATCAGCCCCTTCACCTGCATGAACGGCATCGTGAGCGAGGCTGTCTATCCGGCCGTTAGCGCCGCTCACGACAATCTGCCCATCCGCTCGCTCTACTTTGACAAAGTGAGCACCAAGATCGAGCGCGATCTGGAAATCTTCCTGGACCTCGCCCGGGCTTATCAGCGCCGCAAAACCCGGCCGCGCACGTACCCGGATTACTTTAAGTAGAGCGAAACGCCGCCTCTTGATCCCGACCCCTTGATCCCTCGCGATGTCTGGCGGCCTTGGCGCCCTCGGCGTCTTCGCGCTTGCCTTGGCTCGCACCCTTATCACCCTATCACCTTATCACTTTATCACCCCAAGCAGGCGTCTCGCCGCCACTGCCGCACAACCACGCCCAACCATCAACAATCCGCGCCCCTCCCTGCCTGCATGCCTCCGGGCCCGCGTGCCCGAGCTATATCATCTAGAAAAGATCGGCCCCGCGCGCAGAAAGGTATTGACTATGCGGCTTTCGAAATGTGCCCCCTCCTTACCTCTCACCTACCAACTCTCTCCGCGCAGCCGCGCCTCAGGTTATCAAAATCGAGTGCACAAGAACCATGAGTGCCTGATCATCTGCCCCCGTGGCCCGATCCCACACGCTTTTTTATCAGACCGCTTGATCACCTGGGGTAAGGCCACGCAGCGAGTTTATCGGCACTTTGCCAAACCCGAACGCGCAACCTCGGGCTCTACCGGACGGGCGCGGACCGCGGGGTGGGACGGCGCGAATGCGAAGGCCTTTGGCGGTACTCCAGGGCAGCACGCCCCGGCTCCGCTCTCCACGCCTGCTTCCAATGACAACGCGCTCAGCTCGCGTACAATACCGTACCCGAATCATCGGAACGGAGACGCCATGGCGGACATAGCACCTAACAGGCAACCCCGCGGTAACACCGACCCCCGCCGGACTGCCAAACGAGTTGGTCCAAGCGGGGACGGCCGGGCGGCTGCAGCAGCTCGCAAGCTGATTGACATTCCGACCATCGAGCGTGCTTTCCGGGAGATTCTGATCGCGATCGGCGAAGATCCCGACCGCGAAGGCCTGCGCAAGACGCCCGCCCGCATCGCCCGCATGTACGCGGAGCTCTTCGCGGGTTTGCGGCAGGATGCTGAAGAGCATCTGCAAGCCACCTTCGACGAGGGACACCATGAGATGGTGGTGCTGCGCGACATCCCGTTCAACAGCATGTGCGAGCACCACTTCATGCCCTTCGAGGGCAAGGCCCACGTAGCCTACATCCCGGGCGGCAAAGTGCTCGGACTCTCGAAGCTGGCGCGCATCGTGGACGTCTACTCGCATCGGCCGCAGGTTCAGGAGCGCCTGACGTCGCAGGTGGCCGACCTGCTCGCAAAACGGCTCCAGGTGAAAGGCTGTGCGGTCGTGTTGGAGGCCGTACACACCTGCATGACCTGCCGCGGCGTCAAGAAAAGCGGGAGCGTGATGATCACCTCCGCCTTGCGCGGCATCATGCAGACCAGCCAAAGCACCCGCGCCGAGGCGTTGTCCCTGTTAAACCGCTGATCACCGCCTTAATCGCGAAATCTCATCCCGCCGCGGTGCCGGCTGTTTTCGTCGTCTCGCCGCCCCGGTGGCCGGCCCTCAAATAACGATCCGACAGCGGGCTGAGCACAGGCGCGACTGGGCCGGCGTCGGCCCCCTGTTCCAGGGGAGACGGGACGGATAAGATTACGGTTTTCCCTGCAGCTTGGGCGCAGGGGCAGACCCACAAAAAGGAGCGCAGGATGCCGGTTCCAAGCGATCGCAAGTATTCGCAGACGCATGAGTGGTTCAAAGCCGACGGAAAAATCGTGACCATGGGCATCAGCAAGTTTGCGGCCGACGAGCTGACGGACGTAACCTACGTCTCTTTGCCGCAGGTGGGCAGTCAGATCGAAGGCGGCACGCACTTCGGCGAGGTGGAATCCGTCAAGGCGACGAGTGAGCTGTTCACGGCCGTTTCCGGCACGGTGCGCGAGGTCAATCCGCGGTTGGCGGACGAGCCGGAGCTGGTGAACAACGACCCGTTCGGGGAGGGCTGGATGCTCAAGGTGGAGTGCACGGACCTGTCGCCGCTGGACAAGCTGCTGGATGCGGCGGCCTACGATAAGATGATTAGTGAAGCGTGAATGGCGTCCTCAAGTTCGCCAAGTCACGACGCTGGGCGCTGGAATCATTGTGACTTGACGACCTGGATTTGATGACTGATTTCCCCGCCCGGAGTTCCCCGCGATATGTCTACTGACTCGAACCTGCCCGATTTGCTCGGTCCCTCGGATAGCTTTGTCGACCGCCACGTTGGGCCGCGCGACGCGGAAATCCGCGAAATGCTCGGCCTTTTGGGCTACCGCAGCCTCGACGAAATGATTGATGCGACCATACCGGCGGCGATTCGGCTGAAGAAGCCGCTTAACCTGGGACCGCCGCGGGGCGAGCGCGAGGCGCTCGAAGAACTGCGCGGCATCGCGCGGCAGAACCAGCTCTTCCGTTCGCTGATCGGCATGGGGTACTACGGCACCATCACGCCGCCGGTGATTCTACGGAACGTCCTGGAGAACCCCGGCTGGTACACGCAGTACACGCCTTATCAGGCCGAGATTTCACAGGGCCGCCTCGAAGCCCTGATGAATTTCCAGACGATGGTGTGCGACCTGACCGCCCTGCCGCTGGCCAACGCTTCGCTGCTGGACGAGGCGACTGCGGCCGCCGAAGCGATGACGATGTGCGCCCGCGTGAGCAGGGGCAAAAGCAAGTGCTTCTTCGTCGCGCAGGATTGCCATCCCCAGACGATCGCGGTGGTGCAGACGCGGGCGCGGCCGCTGGGTTTCGAGGTGGTGGTCGGGGACCCGCTGAAGACGGATTTCTCGAAGCAGGCCTGCTTTGGGGCGCTGCTGCAGTACCCCACAACGGACGGGCGCGTCGAGTGCTACGAGAAGACCATTGAGCAAATCCATGCCGCCGGCGGGCTGGCGGTGGTCGCAACCGACTTGCTGGCCCTGACGCTGCTCAAGCCGCCCGGCGAGTTCGGCGCCGATATTGCGATTGGTTCGTCGCAGCGTTTCGGCGTACCGATGGGCTTCGGCGGCCCGCACGCGGCGTTCATGGCGACGCGCACTGAGTACACGCGGCAAATGCCGGGCCGCCTGATCGGCATGTCGAAGGACGCCGACGGCGGGATGGGTTTCCGCCTGACGCTGCAAACACGCGAGCAGCACATCCGGCGCGAGAAGGCCACCAGCAACATCTGCACGGCGCAGGTGCTGCTGGCGATCATGGCCGGGATGTATGCGACGTACCACGGGCCGGCGGGCCTGCGGCGGATTGGGAGCCGCGTTTTCGCCCTGACGCACGCGCTGCGGACGGGGCTGCGGCAACTGGGGCATGAGATCAACGACGCCCACGTGCGGTTCGACACGCTGCGCGTTAAACCGGTCGGCCGCACCGCGGGCGACGTGATTCGTGCGGCCCGCGAGCGTCGCATCAATCTGCGGGACTACGGCGATGGCACAGTGGGCGTGTCATTGGATGAGACGACTGATGTCGCCCTGGTGCAGGATGTGCTGGCGGCGTTCGGCGGGCGCGGCGATGAGGACGTGGTTGCGCTGGCCGGCTCGCCGGACAAGCTGATTCCGGCCGCGCTGCGGCGAACGAGCCCGTATCTGTCGCACCCCGTCTTCAATAGTTACCACGCCGAGCACGAGATGCTGCGCTATATCAAGCGGCTGGAGTCGCGCGATCTGTCGCTGTGCCAGTCCATGATTCCGCTCGGCTCGTGCACCATGAAGCTGAACGCGGCCGCGGAGATGCTGCCGATCACGTGGCCGGAGTTCGCGTACCTGCACCCGTTCGCGCCGGCGGAACAAGCGGCGGGTTACATTGAGCTGTTCCGGCAGCTCGAAAGCTGGCTGGCGGAAATCACCGGTTTCGCGGCGGTTTCACTGCAACCGAATTCGGGGGCGGCCGGCGAATACGCGGGCTTGATGGTGATCCGGGCCTACCACGCAGCGCGTGGCGAGGGGCATCGCAACGTTTGCCTGATTCCGGTTTCGGCGCATGGTACGAATCCGGCCAGTTCGGCGATGGCGGGCTATCAGGTCGTGCCGGTGGCCTGCGACGAGCACGGGAACATCGACGTCGCCGACCTGAAGCGGCGGGCCGAGGAGAACCGCGACAAGCTCGCGGCTCTCATGATCACGTATCCCTCGACGCACGGCGTGTTCGAGGAGGGCGTGCGCGAGTTGTGCCAAATCGTGCACGCCAACGGCGGCCAGGTTTACATGGACGGCGCGAACATGAACGCCCAGGTGGGGTTGTGCCGCCCGGGCGACATTGGGGCCGACATCTGTCACCTGAACCTGCACAAGACGTTCAGCATACCGCACGGCGGCGGCGGGCCGGGCGCGGGGCCGATCGCGTGTGCGGAGCATCTGAAGCCGTATTTGCCCGGTCATCCGGTGGTCAATCCTGCCGTCG